>NZ_LYRQ01000041.1:0-44553 GCF_001661605.1 Pseudoalteromonas sp. MQS005
TAAAACAATTAGCCATTAAAAAATGCTAAAAAAACCCGAGCAGTGCTCGGGTTTTTTATAATAATATAAATATTAACTGCAGTGGGCGTAATAACAACCAAATGGCTCAACTGTCAGTGTTTCATTATCAAGCTTTGCGTTGTGATGAGAAAGGTCGCTATGTTCATTTTCAACACTTGCATTAATAGTAAGTTTTGCTTGTGAAGCACTCAAATTGAATACACACAACATTTTTTCATCGTTTAGAGTACGGTAAAACGCTAAGATTGGCTCTTTGGTTTGTAAAAACTCAATATCACCTTCAAGTAATACCGGCTGGTTTTTACGCCATGCCATAAATTCACGGTACGCATTTAATATTGAGTTTGAATCATTCTCTTGTTCAGCAACTGCTTGCAGTCTATGTTGTTGATCAATAGGTAACCACGGTTTTACTTCACTAAAGCCCGCATTGTGAGCATTGGCATGTGAGCTATCAAGGTTTTCCCAAGGCATTGGGGTACGACAACCATCACGGCCTTTAAAGTTTGGCCAAAACGTAATGCCGTATGGGTCTTGTAAATCTTCAAACGCAACACTGGCTTCACCTAGCCCGAGTTCTTCACCTTGATACATACACACGCTACCACGTAACGAGGCCAATAGGGCGGTTAACATCTTACATTGCGCAGGGTTTACTTCACCCGTTTCGCTCCAACGACTTGCAACGCGCTCTACGTCATGGTTACTAAATGCCCAGCAAGGCCAGCCTTCAGTCATACGTTGTTCAAGTGTAGTAACGGTGTTTCTTATATATTCACTCGAGTAGTCATCAGTTAGTAGCTCAAAGCTGTAACCCATGTGCAGTTTATCGCCGCCTTGGGTGTATTCTGCCATGGTGGCTAATGAATCTTCAGATGAAATTTCACCTAGTGACACGGTTCCTGGGTATTTATTGAGCAAGGTGCGAATATCACGCATAAACTCAATGTTTTCTGGCTGTGTGTTGTTGTAGTAGTGATACTGAAAAGCATACGGATTATCTTCACTAAAACCACGGCCCTGACGCTTTTCTTTTGGTTTTGCAGGGTTATCACGAAGCTGTGCGTCATGGTAGCAAAAGTTAATTGCATCTAACCTAAAACCATCAACGCCTTTTTTAAGCCAAAACTCAACATTATCTAATACAGCTTGGCGAACATCAGGGTTATGAAAGTTAAGATCTGGCTGTTCCGTGAAAAAGTTATGTAAGTAGTATTGTCCACGACGCGGCTCCCATTGCCATGCACCGCCACCAAAAATTGATAACCAGTTGTTTGGTGCTGTTCCGTCTTCTTTAGCATCGGCCCATACATACCAATCAGCTTTATCGTTGGTTAAATCTTCACGGCTATCAATAAACCATTGGTGTTGATCTGAGGTGTGACTAAGCACTTGGTCTATAATAATTTTAATGTCGCGTTGATGTGCTTGCGCAATGAGCTCATCAAAATCATCTAAGTTACCAAAAAGGGGGTCGATATCGCGATAGTCGCTAATATCATAACCAAAATCTTTCATAGGTGATTTAAAGAAAGGTGAGATCCAGATAGCATCCACCCCTAAGCTTTTAATGTAATCAATGCGATTAATTATCCCTTTTAAGTCACCAATGCCATCGTTGTTGCTATCTTGAAAGCTACGCGGATAAACCTGATAAATAACCGCACCTTTATACCATTGCTTTTGGGCCATGCCTTTCTCCGTTTTCACACTGTCTTTGTGTTGTTCTTTTTTAGAGGTGTTAATCCTCGTTTATTTGAAAAAGCATACTTGAAGCCCGTCATACTGTAAAAAGTCTGCATACGTATGCACCGTTTTAAGGCCATTAAAAGAGGTTAAATCAATCGCTTATTTCATCGATTTTAACGCCGGTTTATTGAATATCTCTTTACCAATTTGGTTTGTTAAATTGTTAATTTATTGTTTGCGTTATTTAGGTGCTTAAAAATAAGGGGGTGCACTAAATTGGTGATTATTAATATTGGTCTTACCAATTGTACATAAATAAATGTTCTCCATAATAATAAATTAGAAAATAAAATAGCGTCGTGTCACTTTATTTATGTTTAATGACACACTTATTTTATCAAAAAATAAATAATGACTATCATTAAAGCTATAAATGCTAATTGCACTAAAATAACTCATAATAAAACAGTCACTTATAAAACAGTGTGTAAATTTAATGTTAACTTAATGCGTGTGGTGTAACTTTGAATACGTATGCATAAAGTTGTTAATAAAATAATACGAGCGTTAATATTCATCCTGACAACAAAATAAGCTCGCAGGCTTAACTATCACTTAAGCAAGTAAGCGGGTATCACATTATGGGTAACGGGAAAACATTATGGCTATGTTCAAACCAAGTATACTAACGCTAGCATTAACTGCTGCCGGACTATCAAGCTTTGCCACCACTGCGGCACAAGAAGAAACAATAAAAAATGATGATGTAGAAATCATCGAAGTAAAAGGTTTTCGCGGTAGTGTTGTTGAATCAATTAATACTAAGCGTTTTTCAACACAGGTGGTTGAGTCTATCTCTGCAGAAGACATTGGTAAACTTCCAGATACATCTATTGCTGAGTCAATTGCACGCTTACCTGGTTTAACAGCCCAGCGTCTTGATGGCCGTGCTAGTCGTGTAAGTGTTCGTGGTTTTAGCGAAAACGAAAGCGCAACCACCTTTAATGGTCGTGAGCAAGTATCGATTGGTGACAACCGTGGTGTTGAGTTTGACCTTTACCCATCAGAAATAATGAGCGGCGTAACCGTTTATAAAACACCAAGTGCTAGCATTGAAGCAGAAGGTATTGCCGGTGTAATCGACATGCAAACGGTAAAGCCTTTAAGTAAAGGCGAGCGCGTGATCATGTTTAATGGTCAGTTAGAGCAGTCAGGTTTTGATAAGCTAAACCCTGATGGTGATGATAAAGGCTTTCGTGGCACGGTTTCATACATTGATCAGTTTGCAGATGACACTATAGGTGTTGCATTTGCTTACAACACAATGAGCTCACCAAATCAAGAAAAACGCTGGAATTCTTGGGGATACCCTGAATTCGACGTTGATGGACAGAATTATTCTATCTTAGGCGGCGCTAAACCATTCGTACGTTCATCAACACTTGAACGTGATTCAGCGATGCTAGTAGTGGAAGCTGCACCAAATGATCGTCTAAACATGACGTTTGATGCGTTATATGTAGATTTTAACGATGAAAAAATCTTACGTGGTATTGAAGTACCTTTCGCCTGGGGTCAAGGTAGCATCGACCCGAATAGTGTTACTGTAGATGAACAGTCTGGCTTTATCACCAGTGCAACAACGCAAGGTCAACGCGTTGTAGTTCGCAATGATGTTGAAGAACGTGATGCTGAATTAACGCAATTTGGATTTAATACTAAATATGACATTGACGATTCATGGTCGGTAGAGTTTGATGCGAGCTTATCTGAAGTTGAGCGTAAGGACTGGAGCTTACAAAGTTATTCTGGCACAGGCCGTGGCGATGCAAACGGTATTGCTGACAACATTGGTTACTCACTTGATGGCGGCAATACCGGCGCCAAATTTAGCCACGAGTTAGATTATAGTGATTATGCTTTAATTCAGTTAGGTGGTCCTTTGTCATGGGGAACCAGCTCAGCGCTAAATAATAAGTACGGCTTAAATGATACGGCTTATCAAAACACCGCACAAGATGGCTTTATTAATGCACCTGAAGTTAATGATGAACTACATACTTTAAAACTAGCAGCAAGCAAGCTATTAGAAAACGATTACTTAAGCAAAGTAAGTTTTGGTATGTCATATCGCGACCGCGAGAAGAGTAAAAAGTCTGAAGGGTATTACTTAACATTAAGCGATTTCTCATTAGATAGTCCTGGTACGCTTGTCGTTCCAGAGCAATATCGCCTCGGAACAGCTAGCTTAGGCTTTATCGGTATGGGGGATATGATTGCCTATGATACCCGTGCACTAGTTGACGATGGATATTATGACTCAATTCAAGAAAGTTTAACGGATATAAAACACACTACGCAGTCGTACACAGTTCAAGAAAAAGTTACGGCGTTTTTTGTTCAAGCTGATATTAATGCTGAAGTAGGTGAACTACCATTAACAGGTAACTTTGGTGTTCGCTATGTTAGAACTGAGCAATCTTCGCAAGGTTTTGCGGCTGTGCCGAATGACGTGACTGGTCTAGTTGACGCCGTTCCTAACAATGTGTCACACGATTATAGTCATGTTTTACCTAGTCTTAATTTATCTTTAGCGCTAGATGAAAATCAAACTGTGCGTTTTGGTGCCGCTAAAACTATCTCACGAGCCCGCCTAGATGAAATGAATGCTTCTGTTAATGCGAGCTACAATTCTGAGCGTCCTGATGAGAATGGCAACTATTGGTCAGTATCTGGTGGTAATCCTACACTTGAACCAAAAGAAGCAACGGGTTTTGATTTTACTTATGAAAACTACTTTAGTGCAGAAGGATACTTCTCAGCGGCTGTATTTTATAAAGACTTAAGCCAATGGATATTTGATGGTGTATACGAAGTTGATATGTCAGGAGTTGCTAACCCTTCAACGGGTGAGATACCAGAGAATAGTACCGGTACTGGATCAGGTAAAGTGAATGGCGGTGGTGGAGATCTTTGGGGCTATGAATTGTCTCTTGCTCTACCGTTTAATATTTTTAGTGATTCATTAGAAGGTTTTGGTTTAATTGCCAGCCATACAGGAATTGAACAAGATATTGAAGATCAAAACGGTAATGAATACGAATTACCTGGTTTGTCGGATAAAATTGAAAGCATAACTTTTTATTATGAAAACTATGGCTTCCAAGCACGTACTAGTATGCGAAAGCGTAGCGACTTTAAAGGTGATATTTACAACGCAGGTTATGAAACTCAGCAAGTGAATATCTTAGGTGAAACAATTTGGGACGTACAAGTTGGTTACGATTTTGGCGAAGCAGGTGTTGAGAGCTTAGATGGCTTAAATGTGACATTCCAAGTACAAAATATCACTGAAGAACCATTTACAACACTAAGTGGTGATAATGCTTTACAAGTGCGTGATTACCAAGATTATGGGCGTAACTTTATTCTTGGATTTAGCTACAAGCTTTAACTGAAATTTAGTTAAGTTATTAGCCCTTGTAATTAGTTTTACAAGGGCTTTTTTATAACTACCTTACCTAAGTTTTATCAAACTTTTTAAATTCTGATTTAAAAAAGTGAGCAATAATATGAAGCCAATAAAACACGTCGTCATTGCAGGCGGTGGTACAGCTGGATGGATAGCCGCTGCACTGTTAAATAAAGTATTAGGTAAAGTAATTAATATTACCCTAATAGAATCAACTCACATTGGCACAGTGGGCGTAGGGGAAGCCACTATTCCCCCTATAATGCAGTTAAATAATGCATTGGGTATCAATGAACAACACTTTATAAGTGCTACTAACGCGACGATTAAGCTTGGTATTGAGTTTGAAAACTGGAAAAGCTCAGCACACAGTTATATGCATGCGTTTGGCACTTTGGGTAAAAACTTTCCTTTTTGTGACTTTTATAATTTTTGGCTTAAAGGCCAAACGCAAGGGTGCAAAGATGATTTTTGGGATTTTTCATTAAATTATCAGGCTGCGAAAAACAATAAATTTGCTCCACTGAATACCATTTCTAACACGTCGTTGCCAGGATTAAGCTACGCGTATCATTTTGACGCCAGTTTGTATGCTGAGTTTTTAAAGCACTTAGCCACAGAGCGGGGGGTAAAACATCTAGATGCTAAAATTAATGAGGTCATGCAGTGCCCAACCAGTGGCAATATTCAGAGCCTAACCCTTGATGATGGCAGCAGTATCAGTGGCGATTTATTTTTAGATTGTACGGGTCTGCGTGCCTTACTGATTGAGCAAACACTCAATACTGGATATGTAGATTGGTCGCACTACTTACCCTGCGATAGCGCCATTGCAGTACAAACAGCATCAAATGATGAATTAAAACCTTATACACGTTCAATTGCGCACAGTGCCGGTTGGCAGTGGCAAATTCCATTACAGCACAGAATGGGGAATGGCTTAGTATATTGTAGCCGCCATATATCTGATGACGACGCAAAACAATTATTACTCAATAATCTTCCTGCAGAGCCTATTACTGAACCCCGATTAATTAAGTTTAAAACGGGTCGTCGTTTAAAACAGTGGCATAAAAACGTCGTTGCCATTGGCTTATCGAGTGGGTTTTTAGAGCCACTTGAATCAACCAGTATTCACCTAATACAAAGTGCTGTGACGCGTTTAATTAAGTTATTTCCTCGCCATGGGGTTAGTGATGCGTTAGTAACAGAATTTAATAAGCAAAGCATCACCGAAATCGAGCATATTCGTGACTTCATTATTTTGCACTATAAGCTAACTGAGCGGGAAGATACTCCATTTTGGCGTCAATGTAAGCAAATGGAAATTCCGCAATCGTTAGCGCATAAAATGGATTTATTTAAACAAACAGGCAAAGTAGTGCGCGAAAACGACGAGTTATTTGCCGAAGTGGCATGGCAACAAGTCATGATAGGTCAAGGCCTATTACCCGATGATTACGGTGCACTAGCAGATTCATTAACCAATGAGCAATTAGCCGAGTTATTTAGTAATTTAAAAACATTAATAAATTCAACGGTAGAGCAACTGCCAAGTCACACCGTATTTTTAAGTAGTTTAAAACCAAAGTAAGCCCCAAAAAAAGTTTCATGCTGGCAGTTTAATTTTTGGGTTAACAGGGTCTGAATATAGCTGTGAATACGTATGCAGCAACTGTAACCAAACTACAGTTAGCTTTAGTATAAACCAATGACAACACTGAAATAAAAATGACACACACAATGAAAAAAAGATTTTACATACCCTTGCTGCTATTAAGCACATTAGTTGTGCAAGGCTGCAGTGATGATAATGAAAGCACGCAAGCAAAAACGGTTGTAAATAAGACAGAGCCTGTAAAGCCAGTTGTTTATCAAGTGTTTACTCGTTTATTTGGTAATACGCAAACAGCTAATATTCCGTGGGGTACTAAAGAGCAAAATGGCGTGGGTAAGTTTGCTGATTTTAACGATGCTGCGCTTAAAGGTATTAAAGAGTTGGGTACTACGCATGTGTGGTATACCGGCGTTTTACATCATGCCTTAGTGGGTGATTACACCGAATATGGTATTAGTCAGGATGATCCAGATGTGGTTAAAGGGCGTGCAGGCTCGCCCTATGCAATTAAAGATTATTACGATGTAAATCCTGATTTGGCGGTAAATGTAACGAACAGAATCGAAGAGTTTAGCGCGCTTATTGAACGTACCCACGATCATGATATGAAAGTGATAATAGACATTGTGCCCAATCACGTTGCACGTGATTACCACTCAACGGCTAAGCCTAATGGCGTTAAAGACTTTGGTGAACAAGACGATACCAGCAAAGACTATGATGTTAATAATAACTTTTATTATGTACCTGGTGAGTCATTTCAAGTGCCTTCGAGCGACAGTTATCAAGTGCTTGGCGGAAATTCTCATCCCTTAGCTGATGGTAAATTTAATGAAACACCGGCTAAATGGACAGGAAACGGTGCACGCTCTCCACAGCCTGATATAAACGACTGGTACGAAACAGTAAAAGTAAACTACGGCGTTAAACCCGATGGTAGCCTAGATTTTCCAACTTTACCTAAGGCGCTAGAACACCAAGACTACCGCGCTCATTACGCCTTTTGGCAAGATAAAGAGTTACCTAATAGCTGGTATAAATTTAGAAATATTGCGCTTTATTGGTTAGATAAAGGCGTGGATGGCTTTCGCTATGATATGGCTGAAATGGTGCCGGTTGAATTTTGGAGCTTTTTAAATTCATCGATAAAAATGCATAAACCCGATGCGTTTTTACTTGCAGAAGTGTACAACCCATTGATGTACCGAACTTATATTCACCAAGGTAAAATGGATTACTTGTATGACAAAGTAGGCTTTTACGACACCTTAAAAGCCATAATGCAAGGCAAGCAAGCCGCAAGTAGTATTTTTAATGCTCAGCAAAAAGTGGCTGACATAGAGCAACATATGCTGCACTTTTTAGAAAACCATGACGAGCAACGTATCGCAAGTCCTGATTTTGCCGGCGATGCCGCATTGGGCAAGCCAGCAATGCTGGTCTCTCACCTAATCAGTCGCTCGCCAAGCTTGCTTTATTTTGGTCAAGATGTCGGTGAAGATGGCTCAGAAAACGCGGGGTTTGGTAGCCCGACTCGCACCAGTATTTTTGACTATATTGGTGTTCCTGCTCACCAAGCGTGGATGAACAACGGTAAATTTGATGGCGGTCAGTTAACAACTGAACAAGCGCAATTACGCCAATATTACATTTCAATTATGGCACTTAACGATTTACCAGCGATTGTTGCCGGCGATATGGCACCCTTGTTGGTAACAGGCAGTAATAGAGTGGTAGGTTTTGTACGCACCCTAGGACAGCAATCATTATGGGTGCTGAGTAACTTTAGTCAGCAAGCGCAAACAGTCACTATTACGCTCACGCCCAATCAAGCAACAATGCTCAAACCAAACTCAACGCTTTACGATCTATTAGAGTCGCATAACGGTATTTTGGTGAGCGATGAGAAACAAAATACAACCTTTACGCTGACCCTTGATGCACTCAGTAGTGCCGTTTTAACAAATAAGGCTGACCATGAATTATAATAACAAACCAACCTTAAGCTTTTGGCAAATATGGAACATGTGCTTTGGCTTTTTAGGCATTCAATTTGGCTTTGCACTGCAAAACGGTAACGTAAGTCGGATTTTTCAAACCCTTGGGGCGAATGTAGACGATATTCCTATTTTGTGGGTAGCAGCACCACTTACCGGTTTAATTGTACAGCCAATTATTGGTTATTGGAGTGATAAGACGTGGGGCAAATTAGGTCGCCGTCGTCCGTTTTTTTTATACGGCGCTATTTTAACCACATTATCGTTATTTATTATGCCAAACTCACCAACACTTTGGATTGCAGCGGGCATGTTATGGATCATGGATGCATCGATTAACGTCACCATGGAACCATTTCGCGCCCTTGTAGGCGATAACCTACCAAACAAACAGCGTGCTACTGGCTATGCAATGCAAAGCTTTTTTATAGGCGTAGGCGCCGTGGTTGCTTCTGCACTCCCTTGGATGATGACGAACTGGTTTGATATTGCCAACACCGCCGCTGCAGGGCAAATTCCTGATTCAGTAAAGTACTCATTTTACTTTGGTGCAGTTGTATTGCTGGTCGCAGTGGGCTGGACAATTATAACCACCAAAGAATATTCACCTGAAGAATTGGCCGCATTTAATCAACAAGAGCAAGCTCAAGTTGAACAGACGGTTTGTGCACAAATTAACTTTAGTAAAGGCGGCAGTGTATTTACCGTGCTAGGGCTTGCCGTACTTGGTTTAGTCACGGGATTAAACCTAGAAAAAGAGCTGTACCTATTAGCAGCTGGCTTAGTGAGTTTTGGCGTTATTCAATTTATTGCAGCCGCACTTCAGGCAAAAAACCACACCAGCGGTGGCTTTTACCAAGTCGTTAACGATGTATTCACCATGCCAGAGGCGATGAAACAACTTGCTTGGGTACAGTTTTTTAGCTGGTTTGCTTTATTTGCCATGTGGATTTACACCACCTCAGCGGTAACCAGTTTTCATTATGGTAGCAGCGACACAAGTTCAGCGGCGTATAACAATGGTGCAGACTGGGTGGGTATTTTATTTGCGGCTTACAACGGTTTTGCTGCATTGGCGGCTTTATGTATCCCGATCATCGTTAAGCGTGTTGGTTTAAAACTAGCGCATGCACTTAACCTTATTTTAGGTGCCTTAGGTTTAGCGAGCTTTATGTTTATAAAAGATCCGAGCTTACTTATTTGGCCAATGATAGGTATTGGTTTTGCGTGGGCGTCTATTTTGTCGTTGCCTTACGCCATGTTAAGTACCTCAGTACCGAGTCATAAAATGGGTGTGTATATGGGAATATTTAACTTTTTTATTGTGATCCCACAATTATTAGCCGCCAGTGTACTTGGCCTGATACTCCGTCACTTTTTCCAAAATCAACCTATTTACGCATTGATGCTAGGTGCTGTGTCTTTTGTACTTGCAGCGGTTGCCGTACTGCGTGTTAAACAGTCTTAATTTAAGGGGCTAAAATGAAAAAATATAACCTAATTACCGCGACAATATTGGCCGCAGGCCTTGTAGGTTGTGGCGTGCAAAATACGCAAACCAGTGCAGTAGCAAAAACATCAGTGAGTGCGCCAGGCGCACCAGGCGAAGCCCCATTTTGGGCATACGCAGGCAAAACTGGGATAGGCACGTCTTTTGAGCAATACCAAAATGGCCATTACAGTGACGAAGCACCTACAGGTAAAGTGTCAAAAGTATGGTTTTCGATTGCCAAAGGGATGATCACCGAAACCATGTTCGGGCTTATTCATCAAGCGCAAATTAAAGACATGCAATTTGTTGTAGTCGGAAAAGATTTTACAGTCACCGAAGCTGACGATTTAGACGTTACCATTGATTACTTATACAAAGACGATAAAGGCCGCCCGTTATCATTAGCATACAAAGTAGTAAGCAAAGATAAGCAAGGTCGCTTTAGCCTGGAAAAACATATATTTACCGACCCAGACGGTCAAAGCTTATTTGTACGCAGTATTTTTAATACCCAGCTTGACGGTGTAAAAGCATATGTAACAGTTAACCCGTATATAAACAACAACGGCTTAGATGACTTTGCAAAAACCACCGAGCAAGGATTGGTAGCGTGGCAGGGCGATAATTACTTGTCATTGCAAGGTGCACAGCCATTTAAACAAACAAGTGTCGGTTTTACGGGCGTGAGTGATGGTTTAAGCCAGCTTAAAACAACTCAGCAGCTTACCCGAGTTTATAAAACTACCGGTGAACAATCGGGTAATGTTAGCCTATTTGCAGAGCTGGGTGAAATTGGTAAAAACAGCCAGTTCGATTTAACCCTAAGCTTTGGTAACAACCAGCAATCAAGCTTTAAACAAGGGCAAGCTACGCTAGCCAAAGGTTACCAAGCTGTGCTTGATAATTACAACGGTAAAGGCGAAGCGCTTGGTTGGCAAGACTACCTGCAAAGCCTTGCACCGCTAAACAACATGAGCGAACAAACCGCTGATAACGGCAAGTTACTTTACACCAGTGCTATGGTGTTAAAAGCGCAAGAAGACAAAACTCATGCTGGGGCACTTATTGCCTCTTTATCTAACCCATGGGGTGAAACCGTATCGTCGAAAACCGGCTCTACCGGTTACAAAGCGGTATGGGTGCGCGACTTTTATCAAGTTGCCATGGCATTTATGGCACTAGGCGATACCGCAACAGCCAAAACCGCATTTGAATACCTTGAAAAAGTACAAGTAAACAGCAAAACCCCGGGCAACAAAGGCGACACAGGGTGGTTTTTACAAAAAACACACGTAGATGGCGAACTTGAATGGGTAGGCGTACAGCTAGACCAAACCGCTATGCCTATTATGCTAGCGTGGAAGCTTCATCAGGCAGATGTGTTAAGTGATGCTGAGCTAACTGATTGGTATACCCGCATGTTAAAACCGGCCGCTGACTTTTTGGTAGACGGTGGGCGCGCTAAAATCCTATGGAACGACATGCAAATAACCCCACCTGCGACTCAACAAGAGCGTTGGGAAGAGCAAGAAGGGTATTCGCCATCAACCACCGCTGCTGTTATTGCCGGTTTAATTACCGCCGCTGATATTGCAAAAATGGCAGGTGATGAGGTAAATGCTAAACGCTACCTTGCAACAGCAAAAAGTTACAACGCCGATATAGAAAGCATGATGTTTACCACCGCAGGAAATTTAGAATCAAACGCATCAGACGGCGAGTATTTTATACGTATTGGTCAAGACAAAGACGCCAATTCAAATACTAAAATTAACGCCAATAATGGCCGTGAAGGGTTTAATAAAAAGCAAATTCTCGATGGTGGATTTTTAGAGCTCGTTCGCTATGGTGTACGTGATGCACTAGCGCCTAGCATAGTAAAAACACTCCCAGAATATGATGACGAAACCCTAACCGATAACCTACAAGTTAAATACAGCTTTGAGTTTATTGATGGCAGCGGCACATTTGCAGGATACCGCCGCTATGGTAACGACGGGTACGGTGAAGATGAAGTAACTGGCGCTAACTATGCGCAAGGTGGAAAAAATAGCCCAGGGCAACGTGGGCGAGTTTGGCCATTTTTTACCGGTGAACGTGGTCATTATGAAATTGCCGCCGCAAATGCTAATAATACCTTAGATGCAACAAAACAGCAGGCTATTAAAAATAGCTATGTAAAAGGGCTAGAGCAATTTGCTAACGAAGGTATGATGCTACCAGAACAAGTATGGGATGGCGTAGGCGTAAATAAAGCAGGATACACGTTAGGCGAGGGTACAAACTCGGCCACACCACTGGCGTGGACGCATGCTGAATACGTGAAGCTAGTGCGCTCACTAAGCGACAAACAAGTATGGGATCATTATCCGGTGGTAACTAAAGCACTAAAATAACCACAAACTATCCGCAGTTCAGGTTAATTAACATAGCCGTAGTAAAATACGGCTATGTTATTTATTATAATAATAACGAGGCTGAAATGAAAACATTTACCTTGAGCGCATTAGCATTAGCAATCATGCTAACAGGCTGCCAAAGCGCACCATCATTAAATAACAACACGAATAACACCGAGACATCGCAATTAAATACTAAACAACAAGTAAGCCCGTGGTGGGAAAGCGCCATTTTTTACCAAATTTGGCCACGCAGCTTTTACGATAGCGATGCTGATGGTCATGGCGACTTTAACGGTATGACCCAAAAGCTCCCGTATTTACAAGAGCTCGGCGTAAATGCACTGTGGTTAACCCCCATGTTTGAAGCACCGTCGTATCATGGCTATGATTTTACTGAATTTTACCAAGTAGAAAACGACTACGGCAGCATGGCCGAGTTTGAAGCCTTTATAAAAGCCGCTGATGATAAAGGCATGAAAGTCATACTTGATTTAGTTATAAACCATATATCAAGTAACCATGAATGGTTTCAGCGTTCAGCAAAACAACAAGCCCCTTATGCTGATTACTTTATTTGGCGCGACGATATGCCAAAAGCCGGAAGTGGCTGGGGCCACGCATGGAGTAATAACGACCAACCCGATGCAGTATGGCATTGGAATGAAACACGCCAGCAGTATTACTATGGTGCGTTTGGAGCAAGCCAACCTGACTTGAATTTACGCCACCCAGATGTTGTTGCCGAAATGGAAAAAATGGCTAAGTTTTGGCTTGATAAAGGCGTTGCAGGGTTTAGATTAGACGCAGTTCGTTTTGCAATGGAAGGTGGCGCAGATGCGCAAGCCGATACCGACGAAACCATTGCATATTGGCAGCACTTTAACCAATACGTAAAAAGCGTTGATCCAGAGGCATATTTAGTGGGTGAAGCTTGGGCAGACATTCCCGTTGCAGCAAAATACTTTGGCGAAGGTAAAGGCCTCGATCAAGGCTTTGATTTTGAAGTGGGCTATAAAATACTGGGCTTATTAAAACCCGATGTCAGTGGTGAAGCGCAATTTGGCACCATGCAATCTAATCAAAAAATCAACGCAGTTGATGCCAATGTGCTCAAACAAAATTTACAGCAGCGTATTGATTCAACTGCGCCGCTTGATTTTTTTGCACCGTTTTTAACTAATCACGACCAAGAACGTATCGCTTATCAACTTGCAGAGCACGACGATAAAGCAAAACTTGCTGCCGCCATGTTATTTAGCTCTCCTGGTACGCCGTATATTTATTACGGTGAAGAGATAGGCTTAACACAAGGTGGCACAGGTCACGATGTGTATAAACGTGCGCCTATGCAATGGGACAACAGCAATCAAGCCGGTTTTACCAAAGCTAAAACGAGCTGGGTTGAACAAAGTGAATTATTTGGTAAAGACTTTACAAGCTGGTGGCCTGAATTTTTAGCCGAGCAGCTTAGCGCAGGTGATCGCAATGTTAAAGTACAGCAAGCACAATCTGACTCACTGTGGCGTTTATATCAGCACTTAATCGTACTAAAAAAACAGCGCCCAGAGCTGGGTATTAAAGGCAGTTATGAATTAACGCAACACGACAACGGCCTAGTTGAAATAACCCGCGAGTTAAACGGCAGTAAAAGTATGTTTATTCTTAATTTAACCGCTAACCCGCAAAGCATCAGCGGTATAAAACGTCAGGGGTTAACGCCTAGCTGGCAACACGACCTCAATGACGAGCAACTCGCAGCTTATGGTTTGTTGTTACTGAATAACACACTGTAAATAAAGTACATAAAAGGGGCTAATATACATTAGCCCCTTTTGGTAAAAGTGCTATTATTGCATTCCCCCCAAGTTATACCCCATTTTAATGAATCATAAGTCGCTTAACTTCTTCTGGCGTCATGGCACTTATCATGAAAATGAATATAAGATGCAATCCACCTCAGGTAGGTGCCCACGGTACGTAATGAATACTGATGTACCAACATATATCCAGCAATGTAATTTAAAAATGGGGAACGCGTTTTCATATCATCATCAATGCTTAAGGCTGTATAAATATATAGATTAGTTGTTTCCTTCTATATTCAAGAAAATGAGCGACGAGCGCATTTTCATCTTTCATATTATATTTAGTAGCAAGAAATAATTATAGCTAGCAATGAGTTAAGTTATTTGTTAAAAAAGTAATTAATAAATATATTAGCGTGACGTTGGCAGAAATGTACGCGACGAGCGCACTATAAAATTGTTAGGTGTTTCTAAGGTTTGGAGTTCAAATGGGATTTAAGTTTTGGTTCGTTAGAGCATTAAAAGTATTTCTTGGAGTAGCAGCCTTACTTTTTATAGTTGAGTTGCTTAAACAGCACTCAGTTCAAGAAGCATTAACTTTTGCTTGTACTTGGTCATTGATTACAACAGCAGTGTTTATATGTTCAAGACTATATCAATCACGTAAAGGTGTAGAGTGTGCTTTGTGCAATGATATTCCAGACAAAAGTGATAAAAACACCTAACAAGAATTTAAAGCGGGACTGCTAACAGTTTGCTCGGTTTCGCAACGCTACACATTTTAGCAAACAATTAACAGCCCCTTAAATGGGCGTTATGTTACTAGATAAGGATATTTATGAAATTAAGCATCGGAGCTTTATTAACACTCTTTCTAATCTCAGGCTGTACAAGTACATCAATTAAGCCGTTGAAATGGGAATACAAAACTATAAATGTAAATCCATTTAAAAATGGGCTTATTGGTAGAGAGCTAAGAGAAATCGAAAAGGAATATTCTAATACGCAAAAAGAGCTTCTTTCAAAATATGGTGAAGATGGCTGGGAATTGGTTCATATTGAGGGTAAAAACTATATTTTTAAAAGGCCAGTTCAGGTTAATTAAGTAACATAACAAGTGACTATGGTGTCAATTCCTAATTTTAAACCATTTTAGGATCCCACATGGCACCATCCCTCACCATAGAATTTATGATGACTACCAGCTTTCGTATGCACGCAATAATGGCTACCTTTTTAGGCTTTCCTGCTTTAAACATGCGTTGATAAAGGTCTTTAAATTTAGAGTTGCACTGAATGGCTGACATCATCGCCATGTACATGGCAGTTCTTATTTTAGGTCGGCCGCCACGTATCATTCGCTTACCTTGATACACGCCACTTTCACGATTAAATGGGGCTACACCCACTAAAGAAACGGCCTCTTTGTTGTTCACATAACCTAACTCAGGCATATCACTAAGCAAGTTAAATGCGACCACATTGCCAACACCTGGCACACTTTGGATAATGGCATTTTTTGCTTTGTATTCGTCTCATTCTTCAATCAATTTTTGAAGTTTTAAATCGACTTTATCTATTTGGTTTTTCAGTGCAGTTAAGATAGGTTTTATGAGTGACGATAGTGTTTTTGGCATTATTTGAGAGCGATTTTTCTCCATCGTTTGCATATTCATTAACTGACGTCTTCTCGAGAGTAAATCGCTCATCAAGCGCATTTGCTCTGGCTTTAAAGATGATAAAGGCGGTTTAATCGCTTCACCAAAGTGAGCAATAAGTTGTGCATCAAGTTTATCCGTTTTTGCTTTTTGGCCGATAGCGCCTGCGAAGCGTTTTATGTTCACGGGATTAGCAATAACGAATGGAATATTCGCCTCAGCGCAGGCTATGATAAAAGGCTGTTCAAGACGTCCACTTGCCTCAATAGTAACGCGTGTTACTGGGTGTTTTTTTAAGATTTGAATGGCGTGTTTAATGCCACTTTGATTATTTTCTACAGTAAAGTAAATGTCTAAAGGCCTGATATAAATATCGAGTTGTGTTTTACCTGTATCGACACCGACGTTAATTTCATTTTGATTATTTATTTTATTCATAATAAGCTGACTCTGCCTTGCTATTCGGGCTCGAGGCCCCGTTGACTATCCGAGTTTAATGCTTGGAGTTTATACAGCGTTCTAACTTGTTACCGGTCTCTCAATAGAGGAGCCTACGCTCAATCGAACTACTGTATAAAAGGCTTTGGTTGCAGCCAAAGCTTGGGCCTCACATTACCCGAACTAGGTTAAAGTATTAATTAATTTATGGGTTTATTATCCATACAAGTCGTTAAAGCAGGACACTGCTCCTCACCCGTTTTAGTGAACAACTCCACATAACATTAAGGAGTAACACAGCCTAATAGGCCCTTAAACATAGCGAGTTGATTTTAGTTTAAAATAAACTCTTGACATAGTATGTCGTGGTGGTTACTTTTAATACATAATATTAAAAGGAAAACTAAAATGGAAATTTGGAATTTATTTACAGATTTTATCGTGCAATCAATCACCTTTTTTACCAAGAGGTGGGCGTAAGCCAAGCGGCTGCTATTATTTTGTTTACCGTTATTGGACGATTAGTCTTAATGCCGATTAACCTTGTCGCTATGGCTAATATGGTTAGAAACAAAAAAGCAATTGCCGCACTAAAACCTGAGCTAGATAGCATAAAAAACAAATATAAAGATCAACCCAGTCAAATAGCCCAATCGACAATGGCACTGTATAAAAAGCACAACATTAAGTTTATCGATAAAAAAAGTGTGATTAATATGGCAAGCCAAGGGGTATTTGGCCTTGGAACTTTTCAGGCTCTGCAACAAATTGTATTTACTAGTAAGTTTGCCTGGATTGCCAATATTGCAAAGCCTGATATTGCGCTTTCCTTATTAGTGGGGGCTATTACATATTTATCTATGATGATGATGCCTGGTAGCGCAGAGCAAACCAGCACTTTATTGTTCCTAATTCCCGCAATTATTTGTGTGGTTACTCTCGTTAATTTTCCTTCTGCAATTGGCTTATACTGGGCTACATCAAGTAGTACTAGCTTGTTGCAGTCATTATTAGTAAATAAGTATTTTAAAAACCATCAGCCGCAGCATGCTTTGTAAAAGTCGCTAAACAAAGGAATGGCAATAATGAATATGTATTATCAGCCCACAGCCGAACTAATGGCTTCTGCACAGTTAACCTATACCAATATGCGTAGATATTATGAGCATTATGGTGTTGATTGGCAGCAACTTAAAATATGTGAGCAAATTTCAGACCTTGAAAATTGGGATGTTTTGTTAAATGGCGATGTAGTGGGTGCAATGCGCTTGGCTTTCGATGATGAGGGTTGCTATATACGTGACTTACAAGTAGATGCTGCGTTTCAAAATATGGGTATTGGTGCAGCAGCAATTAGTGAGTGTTCTCGTTTAGCTGTGCACAGAGGTGCTATGCAACTTAGGCTTCGCGTTTTTAAAATAAGCCCTGCGCACAAGCTTTACACACGTTCAGGTTTTAGCATAGATAAAGAAGACGACAGGTTTTATTATATGTCTAAAAGCTTAGTTTAATGAGCGTGACTTTTATTTTAAAAATTAATGTTGCTCAGTCACTGTAGATTAATATTCGCTCATTCAAACTGCTATCCCGACAATTTAATAAAATAGTTATGGATAGATTATGCGCTTTTTTACAAACAAAACAGCCACATTGAGTGTTTGCTTTTTATTGCTTGGCACGGGTTTTATGCTGATAGAGCACAGTCTGTATCAATATGTTGATCATAATGGTGTTCTACATGAAAGCTTGTTTATGCCCTTGAGCATACTGTGTTTTGCTTTGGGGTTATTTTTTGTGGCCAGTTTATTAGCCCGAAAAGTATTCGGGCTCTTTAAAAGCGCTAGTGGAGGTGGGCATTAACCGCTACTGTTATTGCTCATTATTTAAGTTAGCGGGCTCTAATAAGTTAAATGTCGGTAAGCGCCATTTAAAGCGTACCGATGCCATTCGAATTAAATAGCCTACTACTAAACTTGCAACCACGCTGATATTGTCGTCAATGTTGTAGTGATGGAGTGCTAAGTATAAACACGCGACTATTAGCGCTACACTTGCGTAAAGTTCATGGTGTAATACCAGTGGTGCTTGGCGACAAATTAAATCACGCAATAATCCACCAAATACGCCGGTAACTATAGCAGCGACCACACAAATACCATAGTGCAAACCCATATTAAGCCCAACTTGGCAGCCAATAATACTAAATGCGGCAAGCCCTAAGGCATCTAAACGCATAAATATGCCTTTAAATTTAACCACCCATTTTGCTAGCCAAGTTGTAACAATACCCGCCACGCAAGTGATCAGTAAATATTCAGGATGCTTTACCCACGTTAACGGGTAATTGCCCAGTAAAATATCGCGTACGCTGCCACCCCCAATGGCTGTGGCACTGGCTACTAGCATAACCCCAAACCAATCCATGTTTCTGCGCCCAGCGCTGAGTGCACCGGTCATGGCTTCTGCTGTAATTCCGATGATGTAAACAATAGTAAGTAGCATGAAATAGTCACTTAAACTTTTAAGAGCAAAAATTAAAGTGCGATTGTAGAGATAAAATAGTGCATTGACGAGTGAAAAATCACATTAAAAACAGCCACTTTCGGATTAAAAAAACTAATGTTATAGCAAGGTGTGAATAGGCTGTTAATCTAAAGAACACTTTTGGTTTGCTGGTAAAAACAGCAAGGACAAATGACCGTAATTAAGCCAATAAAGCCCAAATAAATATAAGGGTAAGAGGAGGGGGATTTGGCTACTTTTTAAAGGGTGGCCTCACGCAATGAGTTAACTTGAGCCACGCGCAATTAAACGCGGTGGCAGCAGGGTACTTTGTACTTGCTCACCACGAATTAATTTAAGTAAGTTTTCAACTAACATTTGCCCCGCTATAGTGGTGTTTTGCTCTATGGTTGTGAGCGGAGGATTAATGTAACTGGCAATAGAAATATTATCAAAGCCGATTACGGCTACATCTTTTGGCACGTTAATATTAGCTTCTTTAAGCGCGCGTATTGCGCCTATGGCAATCAAATCGCTGGCAGCAAAAAGTGCATTAAAAGTAATGTTATTAGCAATTAAAGAGCGAGTAGCATGGTAGCCAGATTCTTCGGTAGAAATTGCATTGGCAATTTTACGATCATTTAAGGTGACACCGTTTTGCTGTAGTTCGTCTTTAAAGCCATTAAAACGGGCAAAAAACTCAGGGCTGTGATCAGAGGCATCGCCAATAAATGCACAATCAGTTCGGTTATGCGCAAGTAAATGCTCAGCGGCAAGTTTACCACCGCCATAATTATCGCAACTTATAGTTAAATCAGGGCGGTTATCAACGCTTGCTCCCCAGCAAACAAATTTAGTGTTTTGTTCAAGCAAGGTATTAAATTTTGGTTGAAAATCAATGTAGTCGCCATAGCCTAATAAGATTATTCCATCTGCTCGATGGCTGTCTTCGTAGTCTGCTTGCCAATCAGCGCTGGCTGATTGAAATGAAACAAGTAAATCGTAACCCTCTTTTGCGCAGGCACGAGTAATACTCCCCAGCATGGCTAAAAAAAACGGATTGATTTGTGATTCATCTGAGGTTGGGTCTTCGAACAACAGCAATGCTAGGGTACTGCTTTGTTGAGTGCGAAGGTTACTGGCGTTTTTGTCTACTTTGTAATTAAGTTTTTTAGCAATATCGTGAACACGTCTTCGTGTTTCGTCATTTACCAATGGACTATTTCGTAAAGCACGGGAAACTGTAGATTGAGACACCCCAGCATAGTGGGCTATATCAAACGAGGTGGCTTTACCTTTCATCACGATTACTTACTTAAGAGGACAATAAGGGGATATTCTCGTTTATTAGTGATTTTTTTCAAGCTTATTTGTCAATAAAGGCATTTTTTTATTGATTTTTTCATGACACCGGTGTCACAATGAGGGCGTTTTATCATTTTGTTGTCAAAACGTATTAGCTACCTTTATTATTAAAGGTAGCATTTTTTACAGTGATAGCTGCTTTGAGGTGATAGCTCAAAGTAAATAAGTATCAATGATACCCCATTAAAATAATAAGTACTCATTACTTAAACAAAAGAGATAACACTATGGGTTTACACTCTAGCACACACTTTGATCCTATTCTGGTTGCTGATATTGGCGGCACAAATGCTCGTTTTGCGTTGATCACTGGGTTCGACGAATCAAGTAATCAATTTACCATTGAGCATAATCATACTTTTCCCAGTGCTAACTATGGATCGCTCGAAAGTGCTACCGAGTACTACTTATCAACAGTGTCTCATATAACCCCTAAACGCGCATGCCTTGCAGTAGCAGGCCCTATAAATGCAGGGCAAGTTCATTTAACTAATTTAGGTTGGCACTTTAGCGTTAATGATTTTAAACACCACTTTGACCTTGCTCAATTAAGCGTTATAAATGACTTTGCTGCTTTTGCCTACGCAGCACCGTATTTAGACCCTTCACAAAATGTCACTGTTAAACCTGGTCAAGCGGATGAGTCTGCCAATATAGGTGTAATGGGCCCAGGCACTGGTTTTGGTGCAGCGTGCTTAGTTAGAACGGCACATTCGTGCGCGGTAATGAGTTCAGAAGGCGGGCATATTTCGTTAGCAGCCGTTAATCAACTCGACGCTCAACTTATTCAAGAACTCAAAAAAGATCACCCTCATGTATCGGTAGAAACGGTATTTTCGGGCCCTGGCATTGCTCATTTGTATAAAGCCATGGCTGCGGTTAAAGGGGTGGCGGCAAAAAATTTAGATGCCGCACAAATTAGCAGCTTAGCCAATAGCGGTGAATGTGAAGTGTGTGATGCAACGCTTAATCAATTTTGTGACTGGATTGGCAGTGTTGCGGGCGATTTAGCATTGGCCTACGGCGCCTTAGGCGGCCTTTATATTGGCGGTGGAATTTTACCACGCATGCAAGCTCGTTTACTTGAAAGTCGTTTTATTGAGCGCTTTTCGCAAAAAGGTATTATGTCGCAGTACACAGGTCAAATTCCGGTGACGTTAGTAACACAAGACAACATCCCATTAATTGGAGCTGCCGCGTGTTTGCATACGAGTCAACAGGATTAATCGCTTTGCATAGGTTTGGAAATAAATAGATGAAAAAAGTCACTATAAACAGCGTTGCCAGTCATGCAGGTGTTTCTAAAAAAACCGTATCGCGAGTACTCAACAATGAGCCTAATGTCAGTGCAGCTACACGCGAAAAAGTGTTAGCCGTATTTAAAGAGCTAGATTACACCCCAAACCCAATTGCACGCGGCCTTGCACAAAATCGCAGCTTTATCATTGGTTGCATTTACGATAACCCTAGTAAAAGTTATATCACCCGTGTGCAAACAGGCGCACTGGCTGCCTGCCAAGAGAACAACTATAACTTGCTTATTCATCCTTGTGAGCTCAGGGGCGATGCACTCATTAACAATATTGAGCAGTTATTGCAGTCATCACGCCTTGACGGTTTAGTATTAACCCCGCCATTTTGTGATTTTGGCGAGTTGGTAGATTTTTTAAAGTCGAAAAAAATCCCTTATGCTCGAGTCGCTTCTGCAATTTTAGATGATGATTCTATTTCTGTGACCAGCAATGACGAGCAGGGGGCGTTTGAAATTACCGAGCATTTAATAAACCTAGGACATACGTCTATCGCGTTTATTAAAGGTCACCCAGATCACAGTGCCACTGAGCAGCGTTTTAAAGGTTACAGGCGCGCATTAACAACTCATGGCATTGAATTTAACGAACGCTTAGTTGAAGAGGGTAACTTTAGTTACCATTCAGGGGTAGACAGTGCGCGTAGTATTTTAGATTTATCGCCACGTCCTACTGCTGTATTTGCATCAAACGACTACATGGCAGCGGCAGTGCTCAAATTAGCCACGCAGCGTAACTTACGTGTACCTGATGATATTTCTATCGCTGGGTTTGATAATGCACCAATAGCGCGCCACATTTGGCCTGGGCTGACCACCATAGCGCAACCTGTAGAAGAAATGACAAAACAAGCCGTTACGCAATTGATCACCCATATTATTGAGCCGCAAGAGTCGCCATATAAAGTGATTTTAGAAGCAAAATTAATCACGCGAGAGTCAACTGCAGCCGTAAAATAAAACCCTTTTTTCACAGTAGCCCGAGTATGAGTGACGCTTACTCGGGCTTTTTTTTGTCTGTACTTTTAATTTTCATTATTTGCTTGCTGGTATTTCACTAAAAATTCACGTTTATTTATTGTACATGTTAAAAAAATTGGCTATTTTTATGACTCAGGGTTGACACCGGTGTCAATGTCATGCGTTAATACCCTGACACCGGTGTCAGGGTTGTTGTGAGAGGCTCCCTGGTAGCGTACCTTTGAACGGGTAAGTCAAAGATGCTCAGTACAGTTATTTTCGTGGAGTCTATAATTGTTACTGAGCCTTTATCCTCTAACGAATAGAGATGAGTAAAATTATGTTGCACCCTCGAATTCAAGAAGTCACAGATCGCGTTATTGAGCGCAGTAAACAAACCCGTCAAGCCTATTTAGATCGTATTTCGCACGCAAAAAAACAAACAAGAGTTCGTGCTGGATTAGGCTGTGGCAATATTGCTCATGTAATGGCTGCGTGTAGCAGCGATGACAAAGCGCGTTTAAAAGCAGACGAGGTGCCAAACCTTGCAATTATCAATTCATATAACGACATGTTATCTGCACATGTGCCTTATAAAGAATACCCCGATTTAATTAAAAGCATTGCCACTAAATTTGACGCCACCGCGCAAGTTGCTGGCGGTGTACCTGCGATGTGTGATGGCGTTACGCAAGGGCGTGATGGCATGGAGCTATCGCTTTTTTCTCGTGACGTTATTGCTATGTCTACTGCGGTTTCGTTATCGCATGACGTGTTTGATGGTGTGTTTTGTTTAGGCGTATGTGACAAAATTGTCCCAGGCCTATTAATTGGTGCTTTATCATTTGGTCACTTACCTGTGTATTTTTTACCAGCAGGGCCTATGCAATCAGGTATACCAAACAAAGACAAAGCACGTGTTCGTCAAAAGTTTGCACAAGGACTGGTATCTCGTGAAGAGCTACTAGAAGCTGAAAGCGCTTCTTATCACAGTGCGGGTACCTGTACGTTTTATGGCACTGCAAATTCAAATCAAATGCTGATGGAAATAATGGGCTTACACTTACCAGGTAGCTCGTTTATAAACCCATACACAGAACTGCGTGATGGCTTAACCGGTAATGCGGTTGAAACCATGCTTAAGCAGCTTACTGAAAACAAAGATGGCCCGTGTTTAGCGGATGTGATCAGCGAAAAAACCATTATTAACGGCTTAGTTGGCTTGTTATCAACAGGTGGCTCAACAAATCATGCAATCCATATTGTGGCGATTGCTAAAGCGGCCGGTATTCAAGTTACATGGAAAGACATGTCTGATTTATCAGCGGTTGTTCCATTACTGACGCGTATTTACCCTAATGGCTCTGCAGATGTTAATCACTTTCAAGCAGCCGGCGGAATGGGCTTCTTAATGCGTGAATTAGCAGGTGCTGGTTACCTTCATACAGACGTAACCACTATTTTAGGCGAAGGCCTTGCACCTTACATGTGTGAGCCACTACTCGATAAAGACGACAACTTAATTATGAGTGATGCGAATGGCCCAAGTAAAGTTAAATGGGTCGCGTGTCCAGAAAACTCACATGATGAAGAAGTACTTCGCCCAGTAAGTAACCCATTTAGTAAGCAAGGTGGTTTACAGCTACTAACGGGTAACTTAGGTAAAGCGGTTATTAAAGTTTCTGCGGTTGCAGAGTCTCATCAAGTGGTGTCGGCACCGGCTAAAGTATTTAGCTCACAAGGTGAGTTACAAGATGCCTACAGCCGTGGCGAACTTAACCAAGATTTTATTGCTGTACTTAAAGAGCAAGGGCCAAAAGCCAAAGGCATGCCTGAGCTTCATAAGCTCACACCAGTAATGGCAACATTACAAGATCAGGGCTATAAAGTGGCTATTGTTACCGACGGTCGTATGTCGGGCGCATCAGGCAAAGTACCAGCGGCAATCCATTTAGCACCTGAAGCGGTTGAAGGTGGGATTATTGCTAAAATTCATGAAGGCGATATTGTTACTCTAGATGCGCCAAATGGTATTTTAAAACTGCATGTTAGCGATGAAGAGCTTGCTAAACGAGAGCCGCAAATTAGCCAAGCAAGCCAAACGTTTGGTACAGGTCGTGAATTATTTACTGGATTTAGAAACATAGTAAGCAGTGCCGATTTAGGTGCAAGTGCTTTTGGACTTGAATAATAATTAGCCATATTGGGTAATGAGGAACAAGTAATGAGTATTGAAAAAATCTTAGCATCGGCACCGGTAGTGCCAGTGGTGGTAATCGAAAAATTAGAAGATGCAGCACCACTTGCAAGAGCGTTATATAACGGTGGCCTAAAAGCACTTGAAATTACACTGCGTACACCCATTGCAGCTGAGGCTGTAAAACTAATGAAAGCAGAAGTGCCCGAAGCTTATGTTGGTACAGGTACTGTGGTTGATAAAGCAAGCTTTAACGCATCAGTAGAGGCGGGTGCTGACTTTATGGTAAGCCCAGGTGTTAGCGATGAGTTATTAGCGCTGGCAAAAGAGTCTACTATTCCATTTTTACCCGGTGCAGCGACCCCAAGCGAAGTGATGAACTTAGCTGCTCATGGTTTTAAGTTCTTAAAGTTTTTTCCTGCAGAAGCTGCAGGCGGTGCTGCCATGCTTAAATCTATTGGCGGCCCATTACCTGATATTACTTTTTGTCCAACCGGTGGCATTAGTTTAGCAACCGCACCTGATTACTTAGCACTTAACAATGTTATTTGTGTAGGTGGTACCTGGATGTTAGATAAGCAACTTATTGAAAATAAAGACTGGCAAGCTATTGAAACGCTTGCTCGCCAAGCATGTGAAGTTAATAGGAGTCAAAAATGATTAATGTAGCAATTAATGGCTACGGCCGAATTGGTCGTAATGTATTACGTGCACTGTATGAATCAGCGCAAAATAATGAAATTAAAATTGTGGCTATTAACGATTTAGCCCCAGCCAATGTAAATGCTCATCTGACTCAGTTTGACTCAGTACATGGTCGTTTTTCACAGCAAGTAACGCTTAAAGACAACACCATGTTAATTGGCGATGATGTGATCACCTTAACGCAAGAACGCGATCCTGCTAATTTACCGTGGAAAGCGTTAAACGTTGACATAGTACTTGAATGTACAGGGTTATTTACGTCACGCGAAGCGGCTAATAAGCATATTGAAGCCGGTGCTAAAAAAGTAGTGGTATCGGCACCTGGTACAGATATGGATGCTACCGTAGTGCACGGTGTAAATAGCGATGTAATTAATGCCGATAGCAATATCATCTCAAACGCGTCGTGTACAACTAACTGTTTAGCGCCAGTAGCCAAAGCAATAAACGATACGGTAGGGATTGAACAAGGTAGCATGACTACTATTCATGCTTATACCAACGATCAGAACTTATCTGACGTATACCACCCAGATTTATACCGCGCGCGTAGTGCGACTCAATCTATGATCCCAACTAAAACGGGCGCTGCAAAAGCGGTTGGTTTAGTACTGCCTGAACTTGCCGGTAAACTAGATGGCATGGCGGTACGTGTACCTACAATTAATGTGTCGTTAGTTGATTTAACGTTTATTGCTAAACGTGACACAAGCATTGAAGAAATTAACCAAGTGGTTAAAGCAGCCTCAGAAGGGCCAATGAAAGGTATTTTAGAGTACAACGAGCTGCCGCTTGTTTCTATCGACTTTAACCATAACCCAGCTTCATCTATTTTTGATGCAACGCAAACGCGTGCTGATGGTAAATTAGTTAAAGTAATGGCGTGGTACGACAACGAATGGGGTTTCTCAAACCGCATGTTAGATCAAGTTAAAGCGCTGGGTGCCTATTTATAAATTTTCCGTGTAGTTAATTTAGCTTTATCCAGCCAAGCCACGCATTGCGTGGCTTTTTTTGTGTTTTAGTTAGCCCAAAATTTGCTAGAATATGCGCACTAGAATAGGGACTGCATATTATATTAAGGAAAATAATGCTAAAACACGTCACTAAAAAAATATTTCGCACCAGTCACCTGCAAATTGGTGAGGGTAATATCAGCGGTTACATTGCTTGCTTTTTGGCGATATTAAGTTGCTTGGGAGTGCTTGCATTCCACTTCCCTGAATATTTAACGACTCCAGAATTGCGTAAAAGTTATAGCGTCGAGTTTTTACGTCAACTTATGTTTGTTGCCCTTATTATTTCAGGAAGCCTGGGTTTACTTAATTTTGTACGAAATACCAATAAGCGCTTGGGGGCGACTGCGTGGTTTTTTATTGTACTAGCAATTGGCTTTGGCGGCCCGAATGTTGAAGTGAATGACTTTGCCGATAACACCCCATATATTGGCTTAGACTGGTTTATATTAGACTTATTAGGCTCAACCTTAATTTTTATTTTAATTGAAAAACTGCTTCCGCATCGAAAAGAGCAAAAAATACTGCGTAGTGAATGGCGCGGGGATTTAAACCATTTCTTTGTCAATCATCTAATAGTGGGCTTTGTATTACTGGTTACTAATCATTTTGTTCATTATGGTTTTGGTTGGGCGGTGTCGAGCACATTACAAGGTTACATAGCGCAAATGCCGTTTATACTGCAGCTATTTTTAATTATTTTGGTGGCTGATTTAATGCAGTATTGGACACATCGTGCGTATCACGAAGTCCCCTTTTTATGGCGATTTCATGGTGTGCACCACAGTGCCAAAGAAATGGACTGGTTAGCAGGCTCTCGTCAGCATATTTTAGAAATACTGGTTACCCGTAGTTTAGTGTTAACGCCTATATTTGTGCTGGGTTTTTCACAGCAAATTATTAGTTTGTACGTGATTATTGTAGGCTTTCAAGCGGTATTTAATCACGCCAACGTAAATGTAAAATTTGGGTGGTTAAAGTATTTTATAGTTACACCGCAGTTTCATCATTGGCATCACGCATCCGATAAAGCCGCAATTGATAGAAATTATGCAGCCCATTTTTCGTTTTTAGATTACTTGTTTGGCTCTGCAGTAAAAGGGCAAGCAGAGTGGCCTAAAGAATATGGGGTTGTGGGTGATTACATGCCTGTAGGTATGCTAAAGCAACAAATTTACCCGTTTAAAAAACAAAAATAGTGTTCAATTTTAGCTTGTGGCCATAATATTAATGGCCGCATAACCACTATAAAAAGTCAGCTAATGCGCTAAGTGTTGGCCGCTGTGTGATATTTTCGCTCATGCATTGCTGCGCAATATGTTTTAAGTGCATGACTTCAGCGTTTTGCTCTTGGCAGGTTGTGAGTAAATCCTCGATTAAACACCCTAAAGCACGCACTTCTATTAACTGCATTTGTTGACGTTGATAGTCACTGAGCATAGTAAGATCAGTGGCCGCGCCAAAATCCCCAAACAGCACACGCGCGTGCGGGTCAACCATGGTATTGTGCGCATATATATCACCATGGCTTATATTGTGCTGGTGCAAGTGGGCCACAGTGCTAACCATTTGCTGCGCTATGGCATAAATTGCGTGGGTAGAGTAGTGGCAATCGCTTTCAAATGTATCTCTAGTACAGGTATCAAGGCTGGGCGGTAAGCCTAGATTTGTATAGCTTGTATCAATTAACTCCATCACTAAACCAAGCTGTTGCTGTTGTTCAATGTAAGCCAGTACTTTAATTAAGTTTGGATGCTCAAGCGCTTGCAAGCAACAATTAACTTCATCCAGCGGGTAACCATCGCTTGTAATAGTCCCTTTAAATAACTTAACAGCAACCGGCTCTTTATTCGTTGAATAAGCAAGATGGATAATCCCTGATGCGCCTTGGCCTATTACTTTACTGAGCGAGTAATCTGCCAGTGGTTTATTGGCTAAATTTGATTGGGTAAGGCACTGTGATTTATTAAAGCAATTACCTGCAAATGCAAGCCAAGTCAGTTTTGGTAGTTCAAATAGCCAATCATCAATTTGAGTTAACTGATTTGCAGAGAGCCTAACTAGTTCTAGGTTATGGCAGTTTGCCATGCTTATTGGTAGCTCACTGAGCTGATTACCTGCCAATGCCAGCTTTTTAAGCGCAGTGTATTGGCCAAATGTTGCAGGCAGCTTAGCTATTTTATTATCTGTAAGAATAAGCCATTCAATCGTTTTAGGTAGGCAGTGATCTGCAAATTCAGTGATGTGATTACCTTTAAATGCAACCATTGTCAGAGCAGGGCACTTAGCGAGTATTTTAGGTATATGTTTAAACTGATTAAACGATAAAAACAGTCGTTTTAATTTTGTTAGGCAGGCAAATTCATCAGGTAAATCAGATAAATTGTTATTAGATAAATCCAAGACTTCAAGGGTATCCGCGAGGGTAAAAATTTCCTCTGGAAAGTGGCTTAGCGCTTCAACTAATTGTAGGTGTTTTGCACCAAGTAATTGGCCGCTGCGAAGTTGTGAAAGGGTATTCAAAATTAATAATCCATTTTAAAATCAATAAAAAGGCCAACTAAGTTGGCCTTTAAACACGATTAAGCTTTAACGTTTAAAATTGTGCGTTGTGGTACACGTTTTGTACGTCGTCACAATCTTCAAGCATGGCTAAAAAGCGTTCCATCACTTCTACATCTTCGCCTTCAATAGGGGCTTCTACTTGGGGTACAAAGGCAATTAAGTCTTCGTCAAATTCTGTCACACCCATTTCTTCAAGTGCGGTACGCGTATTGTTGTATTCAGTGTGTGGAGCAAATACCGTCACTTTACCATTTTCTACTTCTACATCGGTTACATCAACGTCAGCCATCATTAGCGCTTCAAGTACGGTTTCATCGTCGTCACCGTCAAATACAAAAATAGCAAGGTGATCAAATAAGTGTGATACCGAGTTTTGTGCGCCAATTTTAGCGTTTGCTTTAGTAAAACACACACGTACATCAGCAAAGGTACGTTTGTTGTTGTCGGTTAAACAGTCAACAATAATCATGCAATTACCTGGGCCGTAACCTTCGTAGCGCGTAGCTGCATAGTCTTCACCGCCGCCGCCTTTGGCTTTATCAATGGCGCGTTCAATTACGTGAGCCGGTACTTGGTCTTTTTTAGCGCGTTCAATTAAACGACGCAGTGCTAGGTTACCGTCTGGATCAACACCGCCGTTTTTTGCACAAATATAAATTTCTTTACCGTATTTTGAATAAACTTTAGTTTTAGCACCCGCAGTTTTAGCCATTGAATCTTTTTTGTTTTGGTAAGCTCTTCCCATCTGCGTTTCGCCTTAATATGTATAAATAATTGAAAAAATTTGCAAGCCCATATTCTAAAGGTAAATGCCGGGCAGGGCTAGTAAGTATTGAGATTGATTACTAAGTAACGGGGGGAACAGTTATTATGAATGGAAAATAAAACAACCCGCCGAAGCGGGTTGTTTATTCGTTACAAATGATGAACGTTTGTCAGGGGATTACCAAATACGAACACGTTCGTCTTCTGGTAAGTACAACTCATCACCTGGTTTTACATCAAATGCTTTGTACCATGCGTCGTGGTTACGAGGAGCTTGTGCTCTAAAGCGACCTGGCGCATGCGTACCGCCACGTAATTGATTTAACATGCTTTGCTCAGTACGTTTTTCTTTCCATACCTGTGCCCACGCTAAGAAGAAACGTTGATCGCCGGTTACACCATCAATCACAGGGGCTTCTTTACCATTTAGGCTTAGTTTGTAGGCATGATAAGCCATGGCTAAACCACCTACATCACCAATATTTTCACCTAAGCTGTTGCGGCCATTTACAAAGTTACCTGGAATTGGCTCATATTTGCTGTACTGAGCCGCCAGTTTGTCGGCTTTAGCATCAAAAGCAGCACGGTCTTCGTCAGTCCACCAGTTACGTTGTATGCCGTTAGCATCTGATTTTGACCCTTGGTCATCAAAGCCATGGCCCATTTCGTGGCCAATCACGGCACCAATACCACCGTAGTTTACCGCAGGATCTGCATTTGGATCGAAAAACGGCGGTTGTAAAATAGCGGCAGGGAATACAATTTCATTAAATGAGCTATTGTAATAAGCATTTACACGTTGTGGTGTCATACCCCAGCGATTGCGGTCGGTTTTCTTAAGCTCTTTTTCAACGCTATCGGCTTGGAAAAACTCACGCATATTTTTTACATTAGCCATTAAATCATTTTTGCTAATGCTTAAGCCTTCGTAAGATTGCCATTCATCTGGGTAACCAATTTTTGGCACAAACGCCGCTAATTTTGCACGCGCATTCACTTTTGTTTCTGCGCCCATCCAATCTAGGTTATCAATACGCTCGCCAAGGGCTGTGCGTAAGTTTTCAACCAGCTCAGACATTTGTTGCTTTGATGACTCAGGGAAATAACGTTCTACATAAATTTTACCAATCGCAAAGCCTAGTGAACTAGTGCCTGACATTTGGCTGATCGCACGTTTCCAGCGCGGACGAGGCTCCTGCTGACCATTTAACTCTTTACCAAAGAAAGCAAAGCTGGTGTTAAATATGTCTTCTGACAACAGCCCAGCGTTACCATTAATTGCATGATATGTTAGGTAGTCTTTCCATACGCTTATATCTTCGTTGTTGATTAAATCAATCATGGCCTTTACAGGTTCAGGCTGCGACACGTTTAGCTGCGGTACTTTGTAACCTGTTTGCGCAAAGTATAAATCCCAATTAAATCCAGGGTACTGAGTACTTAACTCGTCGCGTTTTATTTGGTTTAACGTTATGTCACGATTACGGCGTTTTTCACGTGGCCAATGACCTTCTGCAATTTTTGTCTCTAGCGCTAAAATTGCTTGTGCACGTTCAGTGGTATTTTCAACACCAGCAAATTTAAGCATGTCGTCAATATGTGCAACATACGCTTCACGAGTTTTGACAAAACGCTCTGCATCTTCAAGGTAATATGAACGATCAGGTAAGCCTAAACCACCAGCACCTAACGACATTTCGTATTTATTAGGATCTAAGCGGTTAAACCACATACCACCACCAATTGGGGCGCTAACACCAGTGAGCCATGAATTACCAAAGATTTTTGCTAAGTCATCAGTTGAGTCGACAGCGTTAATATCGTTAAGCAATGGCTTAATGGGAGTCACACCGAGCTTATTTAGCGTGTCGGTATCCATGTACGAATTATAAAAATCAGCAACTAGTTGCTCTTCTGCATTTAAATTTTCACGTGCTGCAATATCTTCAATAATTTCTTTTACACGCTCTTCACTGCGTTCAGCTAACGCAGAAAACGCACCATAGCGTGTTTTATCTGCTGGCATTTCGTAGTTGTCGTACCATGAACCGCTGGCATACATAAAAAAGTCATCGCCTGGTTTTACAGCTTCATTGCGGGCAGTTAAATCAACCCCAAAAGTGCCTAATTCAGCTTGCTCAGTTGCTTGTGGTTTTTCAGCGACTGCTGCGACTTGCTCAGTTTTTGTAGTTTGTGGCTCTGAACAGCCGGTAATAAATGTAGCGGCGAGTGCCGCTGCAATTAAACTTTTTTTCATTACTTTCCCCTATGAATTCACGTTATTTAATTCGTTATATTTTTGTTATAAAAATAGCTATTTGATTGTATTGATAACTTCACTTCAAACAAACCTTTTGAGGTGAATAACCGTACCGGTCGATAAGATGAATAAAATACTATCAAAATAGCAAAAAAACACTCAACTACTTAAATCGTTCTTGAGCGGCTTAGTTTATTGCGCCTTTGACTGCTTTTGCTGTAATGCCCACATACGGGCATATTCACCGTTTTGATTTAGTAGTTCTTGGTGTTTGCCTTGTTCAATAATTTCACCAGCTTTTAAAACAATAATTGAGTCTGCGTCGGTTATGGTCGAAAGTCGGTGCGCAATAACAATACTGGTGTGATCATTTGCCACTTCACGCATTGCTTTTAAAATAGCTTGCTCTGCATGAGAGTCGAGCGCAGAGGTTGCTTCATCAAAGATTAAGATGGGTGATTGCTTTAAAATAGCACGGGCAATGGCAATCCGTTGTTTTTCACCCCCTGAGACTTTTAACCCACGCTCACCCACGAGGGTTTTATCGCCTTTGTCTAAGCTATTTATAAAGTCGGTTAAGTGCGCCATGTTAATTGCTTTATTTATTTCATCTTCAGTTGCTGAGGGTCTGCCATAGGCAATATTCTCACGGATGGTGCTATTAAACAGCACAGTATCTTGGGGGACTATCGCAATGGCTTTACGCAAGCTTGCAAGAGTAACTGTATTAATTGCTTGTTTATCTATGCTAATAGTGCCTGATGACAGCTCATAAAAGCGATACAGTAATCGGGCTAATGAGCTTTTTCCTGCACCACTTGCACCCACAATCGCGACTTTTGAGCCGGCAGTAACATTAAAGCTAATGCTTTTTAAAATAGGCCTTTTACTGTCGTAGTGAAAGCTTACTTTATCAAAGCTAATTTCACCTTGTTTAATGACCAATTCTTTAGCCTCATGAGCATCCGCCACTTTAGGTTGTGTATTAAGCAGGCCGAGCATGTTTTCAAGGTCGGTGAGGGCACGGCGTATTTCGCGATACACAAACCCTAAAAAGTTGAGCGGTAAAAAGAGTTGAATCATATACGCATTGATCATCACCAGTTCACCAATCGTTAACTCGCCCGTGACAACTTCGCTTGCGCCAAGCCACATTAATGCGGTTATTGCACAGGCAATTATGAGTGCTTGCCCTGAATTTAGCGCCAGTAACGAGAGTCTGTTTTTTAATCGTGCTTGTTCCCAGGTTGCTAAAAACGTATCGTAAGTTTTAGCTTCATACTCTTCGTTATTAAAGTATTTAACGGTTTCGTAATTTAATAAGCTGTCGATGGCGCGTGTGTTACTTTGGTTGTCGGCAGCATTTGACTCGCGAATAAAGCGGTTTCGCCATTGGGTAACTGCCACGGTAAAAAAGATATAAATAGCCACAGCAAGTAGGGTGATCAGCGCAAACCAAATAGAAAATAAGGTGCCAAAAATAATCGCCACGGTCATTATTTCAAACAACGTGGGCACAATATTAAACATTAAAAAGCGCATTAAAAAGCTCAAACCACTGGTGCCGCGCTCTATGTCTCGACTTATACCGCCAGTTTGTCTGTCTAAATGAAAGGCTAAATCTAACGAATGCAAATGTTTAAATACTTTAAGGCCAATATCACGCATGGCATGCTCGGTGACTCGAGAAAATACAGCATCGCGTACTTCACCTAAAAACACGCTGGCAAATCGCAGTGCGCCGTACATAACGAGTAATAAGGTTGGGACGAGCAGTAGCGGGTTAATTGATTTATCAACCGCATCAATTATTTCTTTTAAAGCCCATGGCATGAGCAATGTCGCGCCTTTAGCACCGACTAGCGCTAATATGGCAATCAGCACACGACCTTTAAATTTAGTGATATAAGGCCAAAGAGTTTGAATGCTTTGTTTTAAATTCATAGCGTCGGGGCGTTTTACTGAACTTTGTCTGGAGCGCATCGAGGATCTCAGTATTGTTTTTATATAAATGAAATAGCTTAATGTTGGCTATTGTATTTTAATTAGCTGCCCTTATATACTAGCTATCCTTTATTTTAGTTTTAAATGACAGATGTTAAAATTTCGCGTTTTTTTAGCTACTTGCTTGTTTTTTGCTGCACTCTTTAGTGTGCAAAGCCATGCTATGGGCGTAAAGCACGAATTAAACAGTAACCAAAGCAGTTATAGCCATGTTGTTAATGTCGAAAATTTAACTAACGCTCCCACACCGTTAAAATCGCTAGGTAATTTACAGCATAAAAACTCAAAGCATTCTGAGTTTGCTGCGCATCAACCTAGGCTAACAGCCAATAACTCATTTTTATTTTTACACAGTGCGCAGGGCGATCCTGAATACGATGTAGTGCATGAGTTTTTTGCGCTAAATGGGTGTAGGCATATTTTTTTGCGACCGCAAGCAGTCACCATAAATCAGCCTTGGTATACTTGGGTTTTTAAAAGTAAAAAGTCGCGCTTGAGCGGCTGGAAAGATGCGAATCTGTTATACACCGCTGTAACCACCTACCACGCTTAAAGTTCCTTAATTATCGTTAATTGGTTTTAACGCATCGCGTTTTGACCTTAATTTTAATTGTGCCTAATAGGTACGTTACTGAGCTATGCCTAGTAATAAGGAACAACTATGTTAAGTTTTAAAAAACAAAAAAAGCCATTTATGGCTAAATTTAAATTAAGCTATGTAGCCATGTTGGTTGTATTGGTTTTACTGGCAATAAGCGCTTTACCTAATTTATACCCGAATAAATCGTGGTTGCATATTAGTGCCGCACCTGAGGTTAAAACACAAGCAATACCAAGTACTGAAAACATAGTGCGCTTTTTAAATAGCCAAGGGTTTGAGGTCAGCCAAGGGGTAGAAAACCAAGCAACAATTAATGTGCTTTTAAATACACCTACGCAAAGTGCCCAAGCTCAAGCGGCTATAAAATCGAATTACCCAAACACACAAGTTAAAATTGTAGAACATGCAACCAGCCCTATTTGGTTACAAGAGTTTGGTCTATCGCCCATAAAGCTGGGTCTTGATTTAAACGGCGGAGTATTGTTTGTACTTGATGTTGATTTAGATAAAGCCATTGATGAGCAATTACTCAGTGCTTACCAGCAAACGAAAGCCATTATTGTTAAACAAAAAGCCTATGGTGTTAAAGCAAAGCAAACTAACCAAGGCTTTGAAATAAGTGCATTAGAAAATGCAGCTGAAAAGCTAACCTCAGTTATTAGCGACCTTAAAAGCCGCTTTGAAAATCTAACTTTAACCACATCAACTCATGGCAACTTACAGGTCGTTAAAGTGAGTTATTCTGAGCAAGGGCGCAGCGCATTTGATAAACAAGTCATGAGCCAAACACTCACTACGCTTCGCTCACGCATTGAAGAGTTAGGAATTACCGAGGCGGTTACACAGCGCCAAGGTAAGCAGCGCATTCGCATTGAGCTACCCGGCGTCCAAGACCCAGCCGAGGCAAAACGTATTATTGGTGCTACCGCGTCACTTGGGTTTTATCAACTTAAAGAGATTGGCGGACAAACATTTAATTTGCAATCGGGTGGGACTATTAAGCTCGACCCTGTGCCTATTTTTACTGGTGAGCACATTAATAATGCCAATATTGGCCGTGATGACTGGGGTAAACCTTTAGTACAACTGAGCCTAGATAGCCAAGGTGGCGATGCTATGTCGGCGTTTTCTAAGGCGAATATAGGCAAGCCGATGGCAACGCTCTATTCAGAGTATTCACAAAATGCTAAAGGTGAAGTGGTTAAAAAAAGCGAAGTCATTAATGTGGCGAATATAGCCCAGCATTTAAGCTCACGCTTTAGTATAACCAATATGCAAAGCCAGCAAGCGGCTGCCGATTTAGCGCTATTACTCCGTGCAGGATCGCTTACGGCGCCAGTAACCATAGTACATGAACAAACTATTGGTCCAAGCCTTGGCCAAGACAACATTAACAATGGATTGGCGGCGTTAATGTTAGGCATGGGGTTAACGCTTGCCTTTATGGCGCTGTGGTATCGTCGTTTAGGGCTTATTGCAAATGTTGCGTTAGTTTTAAATTTAACGTCTTTAGTGGGGTTAATGTCATTATTACCTGGGGTGGTTTTAACACTTCCTGGTATTGCAGGTTTGGTGCTAACCATAGGAATGGCAGTTGATACTAACGTGATTATATTTGAACGCATTAAAGAAGAGCGCCGCAAAGGACGTCCTCCATATCAAGCGATACAAGAGGGCTATAAACAAGCTGCGAATACGATTTTAGATGCCAATATTACCACGATGATCACCGCGATTATTTTATATGGCATAGGTTATGGCCCTGTAAAAGGCTTTGCTATAACGCTGGCGCTGGGACTTATCACATCGGTATTTACTGGTGTGTATGTATCGAAATATTTAAGCCAAAGCTTATATTTAAAGCTGGGTAAAAAAGCAGGAGTAAACGCGCATGCTTAATTCTTTTTTAAAATGTGAGGCAGGGTCTCGTATACGTTATACAGGCATGCTGATCAGCGCCATATTTGTGTTGTTGTCGGTATTCACCATTGCACAAAAAGGGCTAAACTTTGGCCTTGATTTTACGGGTGGATACTTAACAGAGTTTACCACCAGCCAAGGTGTTGAACTAAAACAGCTTGAGCAATTTATTGCAAAAAATCATCAGGGTGAATTTGAGCTAACAGCACAGGGCAATAATCATTTTCAACTAACACAAGGCCCCAATAATACAAGCAATAACGATGACTGGAAAACGGCTATTAGCCAAAACCCAACTATAAATGCTGAGGTTTTATCATCGGCTTATATTGGCTCTCAAGTGGGTGATGAACTATTTGAACAAGGCTGCTTAGCATTATTTGCTGCGATGGTCGCGGTAATGATTTATTTAGCTGTTCGTTTTGAATGGCGTTTGGCATTAGGCTCTGTGGTGGCTTTATTTCATGACTTAGTGCTGGTGGTTGGCTTATTTGCATGGTTACAAATAGAGTTTAACCTAACTGTTTTAGCCAGTTTGTTGGCGATTATTGGCTACTCATTAAATGACTCAATAATAGTTGGAGATAGGGTGCGCGAGCTGTTGCGCATACCAACAAACATCACACTCAAACCAAGCAGTATTATCAACAGTGCTATTAAAAGTACCTTAACTCGTACGCTTATTACCTCCGGGACTACGCTCGCAACGGTGGCAAGTGTTTGGCTGTTAGCAGGGGCGCCGCTTCAGGGATTTGCAATTGCTCTGTTTGCAGGAATAGTCGTAGGCACGTTATCGTCCATTTGTATTGCTGCAACATTACCCGAGCTACTTGGGTTAAGTGCTAAAAACTACGATAAGCAAGTGGATCAGCAAACGCAGGCATTAATGGATATGCCATAGGCTTAAATCAGCATTGTTGTTACACAGCAAAGGGATAGTGTTAGGTGTAGCAACAATGCTAAAATGGCAAAATTATTTTACCGTATTTAGTGAATTTCCAAATGAATAAAGCCCATGTTACAGAGCACCTGCGTTTTGCCTTAGAAGAGCAGCTTAATACTGCGAAAATTGCAGCTCAAACAGCCCACGATACCGCGACCCACGAAGAAAGTATTGCAGAAACTCAATATGATACGCTCGGGCTTGAAGCTGCGTATTTAGCGCAAGGTCACGCTGATCGGGTGAATGAGTGTTATAAAGAAATACAACTATTTGAAGCCATCTACAACGACGTCGTTACAGGCACAATAGCAGTCAGTTCATTGGTGTGTTTAGAAGATGATGCAGGCACACAAAAATGGTTTTATTTAGGCCCTGCAGCTGGTGGATTAACCGTTGATATTAAAGGCACAACTATTCAAGTACTTACCTCTGGTGCACCATTAGGCCAACAGTTATTAGGTAAACAAGTCGATGATGAAGTTAGTTTAACACTCGGTGATGTAAAACATAGTTACGATGTGGTTAAAGTGCTTTGAATGTAGTATTTATTTGTCTCTTACGCTGAGACGCAGCATCTCGTAGGCCTCTTTGTTAAATAATTGCCTGAAACTTATAGAATAAAATTAGAGATGAGCCGTTTATGAACTTAGTTTTGGTTAGTGATATATTTGGTAAAACAGCGGCTTTAAAAGCATTAGCTGAAGAACTAAACGCTCAGTCTATTGTCGATCCCTATGGCGGGGTGGATTTGGCATTTAACAGTGAACAGCAGGCCTATGAGTATTTTAGTCAGCATATTGGCCTTGATGAGTATGTCGCTATTTTACAAAAAGCGATTAAACCACTCGCTGGTAACATCATATTGATTGATTTTAGTGTTGGCGCATCGGCAATTTGGTCAATGTCTGCACATCCGGCGATTAAAACGATAGCTAAGGGCATTTGTTTTTACAGCTCGCAAATTAGGCACCATACTGAGCTAAACCCGGCATTTGAAATAGAGTTAATTTTTCCTCACTATGAGCAACATTTTGATGTAAAAGCACTTCAGGCTAAGTTGGCAACAAAGCCTAATGTTTCCGCTAAGTGTGTTGATTATTTGCATGGTTTTATGAACTCGCATTCGAATAATTTTAATCAACGCGCTTACGATGAAACATTAACTGTGTTATCTAATAAGCTAATATAATAAACTAGTTAAGGAGTGTTTATAACTCGATGTTAGCCGGTTTCACTCAATCACAACTAAGGCATTTATAGCGTGAACTTATAAGATTTGCTTGAGTCTGATAATCATTAACGGATAAGCAGTTAAATAAAGGACATAAATTTAAGGGAATATTATGGAGATAGGGATTTTTACCGTCACAATTACGGGTGTTTTACTCACGGCTTTATTTATAAAGTACTTAACTTTTAGGCCTGAGCGTGTTTTTTCTGATATTGGAGAAAACGTTCTACTTTGCAAAAAACCTCACTGGTTCAATAATAATAAAAGTAGAATGCAGCTTATTCCTAAAGGGGCGATAATTAAAATACAGCTAGCGTCAAATACCGTTACTTTATTTTGTAAAAGTGGCAATGTTATTGATATACCAGTTCCAAACTCAAAGTTTACTGCCGATGTTTTGCAAAGCGCAAAAACACACTTTCACAAAGCAGAAGTAGTAATACTAGACAACTAACACACCACTATGAGAACTGAATATAGATTTTAAAATTTTTTAAAAGGCGCTGAAAATCGATTAGTTAAAGTGGATGTCAGTTTGTTAATGTAATAAAGCGCCAAGATTACGCAGGTTATTGCTGTATTTAATTGTTTATCTCAATGGGTTTAGGCTTTTTTAACAAATTTAGCCGTCACCATCATTTCACCTATGCCATCTACTTTACAGTCAAGCTCATGATCTTTTTTATCAAGTACACGTCTTACTAAGGCTTTGGTGCCAATTTTAATAACTTGTGAGCTACCTTTAATTTTTAAATCTTTAGCTACGGTTACTTTGTCGCCATCAGCAAGTAAAGTGCCGTTTGCGTCTTTCACTAAAATAGCGTCTTCGTCATTAGTAACATTCGGGTTCCACTCATAGGCACATTCTGGACAAATAAGCAGCTGTTGGTCTTCGTAAACGTATTCACATTGGCATTTAGGACAAGCGGGAAGAGACATGATGATCACTTTTAGTATTAAATTTTGGCTATTTTAAAACACAAATTAGCAATAAAAAAGTTCATCAAAAATTTTTATCTTTACGCTAAAAATATCTCGTTTGTGTGCATCTAAAAAAGGGCATATAAATCACCTGTCGCTTAAGCAATTTAAGCGCTAACGTTTATAGTAGATATTCGTTAAAGCACCTATCGTATTAAGTGATTTGCTAAATGCTGCACTTAGTGCGATAGGTGTTTCTATTTGCTGTTTTATTCGCTGAGCTAACTGATTAGCAAGGCTGCTTTGTATATTTTGACTTAACTAGGAAAAGTCGTGTTTAAAACCTTAATTGTGGTTGATAACAATGAGCAAACGCTTGCTCTTTCATTTGAAAATGTCATTACATTTGACACCTATTTGCGTGACTACCCAAAACGCAACGAACCAAAAACCCGCATAATAAACCTATGTGATGCTAGCCAGTATTTAAGTAAAGGCTATTACTGTTCGTTACTTGCTGAGGCGCGCAAGCATCAAGTATTACCGAGTGTAAAAACAATTAACGCGCTTCGAAGCAATCAAGCGTCATTACAAAATATTGGCCATATTGATGGTGCTGTTTATTTTGGTCATGCGGGAAATGATCAACAAGCTAAAGCCGCTAAATCGGTATTTAAACAATATCCGGCACCTATTTTATTTGTTGATGAGCAAGGCCTATTACAACAAGGATCATTAGCGTCACTAAGCGAGCAGCAGTATGCTGCGTTTATTGAAAAGCTAAATGAGTTTACCCAAACGCAATGGCGTATTGGTAAAGTAGAGCGCCGTTTTCGTTGGGATATGGCGATATTGGTTGATCATAACGAAAAAGTACCGCCAAGTGATAAAGATGCAATAGCCCGTTTTATAAAAGCAGCAGCGAAACATGGTATTAACGCAAAAGCACTCAGCTTTGAGGAAATAGACAATATTGCCCAATTTGATGCGTTGTTTATTCGCCAAACAACAGCGATTGATCACCCAACGTACCGCCTTGCAAGTAAAGCGCAAAGCCTAGGTTTAGTGGTGATTGATGATGCGGAGTCTATTTTACGATGCTGTAATAAAGTGTACTTACATGATGCATTCAATTATCAAAAAGTACCGAGCTTAAAAACCGTGGTGGTCGCAGATCAATCAAAAGACACAATTGAGCAACTAGAAGCGTCGTTTACTTATCCGCTGGTATTAAAAATGCCAGAAGGGTCGTTTTCTAAAGGCGTGTATAAAGTTGCTAATCGTGATGAATTAGAAGCTAAGCTTAGTGAGTTATTTGCTTTAAGTGCGCTAGTTCTGGCGCAAGAGTACATGTACACAGAATACGATTGGCGTGTAGGGGTACTTAATGGCCGTGCTATTTATGCGTGTCGTTATTTAATGGCGCGTAACCATTGGCAAATATATAACCATGACGCAAAACGCTTTTTCTCGGGTGGCTTTGAAACATTGCCTACGTTTGAATTACCTAAAGCTGTACTGGATGCTGCTTTAAAAGCATGTAAAACCGTGGGTAAGGGTTTATACGGTGTGGATGTAAAAGAGCATCAAGGCCGTGCGTATGTGTTGGAAGTAAACGATAACCCAAGTATTGATCACAAAGTAGAAGATGGTTACTTAGGTGATGAGTTATACATGATCATTATGGATGAGTTTAAACAGCGCCTTGAAGCACGAGGTCGCGGCTAATGCTTAACGCATTGTCTGATATGACGATTTTGGCAGGAGCGGGTATTAGTATTCGCCCTGCAAGCGCGAGTGATTTAAACGCCTTAGTGGCGCTTGAAAATGCCTGCTTTAGTAACGATAAGCTTAGTGCGCGAAGTTTAAAGCGTTGGCTTAGTGCTAAACATGGGATTTTATTAGTCGCCGAGCATAATTCGCAATTATGTGGTTACGGTTTGGTGTGGTGCCACAAAGGCACGCGGTTAGCGCGTTTGTATTCGTTAGCCGTATTACCGACGATGCAGGGCAAAGGAATCGCTAAAACGCTGCTTAAAGCCCTTGAAAAAGCCACTAGTGAGCGTGGGCGTATTTATTTGCGTTTAGAAGTGGCAGTAAATAACGACAGCGCCATAGGGCTTTATAAAAGTGTAGGGTATCGAGTTTTTGGTCAATACAGTGATTATTACGATGATCACAGTGATGCCTTGCGCATGCAAAAAAACATTCGCCAAACCAGCGAGTTGCAAGTTGAGCGTTTAACGCCATGGTATCAGCAAACTACCGAGTTTACCTGTGGGCCTGCGGCATTATTAATGGCAATGGGCTCGCTTGATAACAGCACAGAGCTGAGTCAGTCACATGAATTAGCTTTATGGCGTGAAGGCACCACCATTTTTATGACCTCGGGACATGGCGGTTGTCATCCGTTTGGATTGGCATTGGCTGCAAATAAACGGGGATTTAAAAGTGAGGTCATTGTTAATACCTCAGAGCCATTATTTTTAGATGGGGTACGCAGTGATAATAAAAAAACGGTGCTGGCGACAGTACATCAGCAATTTGTTGAAGGCATAGCCTCGGCTAATATTCCTGTTACCTATAAAGATGTTGAACTAACTGATATAGAAACGTGGTTAAACCAAGGTTTTAGTGTGTTACTGTTAATAAGCACTTATCGGTTTGATGGAAAAAAATCACCGCATTGGGTATGTGTTACTCATTTAGATGCGCACTGTGTGTACGTACATGACCCGTTTTGCGAACCAGGTAACGACAATCAATTAGCGATTGACTGTCAATATGTGCCAATTGCACGCAGCGATTTTAGTAAAATGTCGGCTTTTGGTAGTCAAAGGCTTAGAACGGCAGTTGCTATTGGTAAAAAATAATAGATTAGGATTTTAAGTGACATTTTTAGATTTTATCGATGTAGCCCCATACTCGTGGTCAGCTATTGGTACGGCGGCTTTTTGTGGGGCTATTATTGGTATAGAACGGCAATTGCGTGGCAAACCTGTAGGGATCCGTACTTCTGCACTGATCACCTTAGGTACTTACTTGTTTTTATCGACTGCGTTTAATTTACAAGGGGATGTGATTGATCATTCTCGCGTAGTCGGGCAAATAATTACCGGCATCGGCTTTTTAGGCGCAGGCGTAATGCTCGCAAAAGACGGTGCGGTAGTCGGGGTTACCTCTGCTGCCACCATTTGGGTACTGGCCTCCATTGGCGTGATGATAGCAACCGAAAACCTCGGGGCTGCTATTAAGCTCTCGGTGCTTGTGGTGGGTATTTTATACGGCGTTGACGTGCTAGAAGCTAAGTTTAAAAGCTTAAGTAAAGGCGTGCATGCTAAAGTGAAAAGTTATCATAAACGCTATTATCGAAAAGACAGTATTGATACCGAGCGCCACTAATTAGTGGCGTTTTTATGCGGGTAGTGCTTTGTTTTGGAAGCTAAGCGCATCTTCAATTGGTGCGGGGCGGCCAATAAAATAACCTTGTACACTGTCTACATTGAGTATTCTTAACGAGTTTAGTTCTTCTGCGGTTTCGATCCCTTCGGCAACAATGGTGCAGTCGATTGCTTTTGCAAATCCACACAGTGCTTTTGCCAGTAAAAATTTACGATCGTCTGTGTTTATATTTTGAGTCAGGCTAATATCTAATTTTATAATATCGGCCTCAAGCTCTAGTATGTGCTGAAATGAGGAAAAGCCAGCGCCTACATCGTCAATGGCCAAGCGCAGACCTTTGTTTCTGAGAGGCCTAAGTGCAGCTCGCATTTTTTCGTAATTAGAAATTGGCGAATGTTCAGTAATTTCTAATACCACCCTAGTGCAGTCAATCTGTTGTAATGTTCGTTCAAGTGCGCCGCTAAGAATGTGCGAAGGCGAGCAATTAATGGCAATGTAAGTTGTATTATTAAACTTTGCCATATTGGCTACTGCATTTTTAATGGCCAGCATTTCTAATGATTCACTTAAACCCACCTTACTCGCTTCTTTAAACCAGATATCAGGGGTTTTATAAGGGGTGGTAAAAAAACGTGCAAGCGATTCAAAACCTACAACTTTATTATTTAGTTGACTATAAATAGGCTGAAAATAGATACTAATATCATTATCGCTAATAATTTGCTCAATAGTTGATTTTGTGTGGTTGTACGATACGCTTTTATCTAAACTCTTTTCAATTAATCCGGTCGCTATTTCTGAAATAATATTTAAAAAAGATAAATCGCGCTCATTTAAGCTCTCATCATGGTGTGATTTATAACAACAAAACGTACCATATAATTTCCCGTTCGACAGGTTGATAGGTACACCTATATATGCCCCTATACCTAATTTTTTTGTAACCGGCATCGCTTTGGTTATTGGGTTTGCTTTGGTATTAGTAATAATAGGGCTAAGCTTGTTGTCGGTGATTTGTTGGCAATACGTTTCATTAATCGGATCGGCATTACCCACTTTAACAATTTGGTTTTCAGAGGGGTTATCGACCACTTTAAAAACACGCTCACCGTTAATAAATTCAGATATAAAAGCAACATCCATATCTAAATGTTTACGAACCAAAGTGAGTAAGTTAGCTAGTTTAGCCTTAATGGATGCATTGTTGTGTTGTTCGACAAGCAAATTGGTTAATTCATCCATCGGCTATCTCCCTATGTTAATACCACTACACCTAATGAGTAATACTATAATTT
>NZ_LYRQ01000042.1:0-43572 GCF_001661605.1 Pseudoalteromonas sp. MQS005
AGTTAATTTTATAATGTAACTATTTTGTATTTATTTTGTTTGTTATTTGTGCATTATTTTCTTGATATTTACGATATCCATGTTAAGTTTGTACCTGAAAGGTAAAAAATAATGAGTATAAACATCGTTAATGGAGGAGCCAATGAGCTCACGTAAAATAATAACAAATGCCTTTAATCTAAGTGCTTTATCGTTAAGTTTTCTTAGTTTAAATGTACACGCGTCTATTGATTGCAGTGCGTTAGAACAGTGGCAAACAGGCCAGACACACGTTGCTGGAGATCAAGTGCAAGCGCAAAGCACAGCGTATGAAGCTAGCTGGTGGACGCAAGCCAATCCAGTGGAGAATGCTGGTGATTATAAAGATTGGAAAATTTTGGGTGTATGTGACAACGCTGTCATTGATAATGAAATTCCAGTAATTACCGAGTTAATGCCTGCAGACGGTTTTCAACTAACCGATAAAGACAGCGTTGTCATATCGGCGCAAGCAATTGATAACGATGGAGAGGTAACCACCGTTGAGTTTTTTGTTGATGGTATTTTTCTAGCTGCAGATACTTCATCACCTTACAGCGTTGATTGGCAAGCTGTGGCGGGTTCTCATCAAATAAGTGCAATTGCAACGGATGATCAAGGTGCGCAGTCATTACAAATCATCAATATCTTAACAGTTGCAGATGACGTTACTAATCCTGTTAATCAAGTACCCGTTGCATCAATTTCATTGAGTACCTTACCTGAACAGCTAATTGTGGGTTCACAAGTTGTGTTTGAGCTTTCAGGTAGCGATAGCGATGGTGAGATCACCGCGCTTAATTTTGCTATAAATGGTGATGATACTCATCAAGCGACATCAGCAACTAGTCAGTATACATGGCAGGCTACAGCTCTTGGGCAAGCCAGCTTTACACTTACAGTGACTGATAACGAAGGGGCTACAGTACAAACCACAAAAACCCTAAATGTTGTTGACTCTGCAGCGCCCGGCAGTGGTGTAACTGATTGTCAACCACAAGGGTTATATCAAACCCCCGGTGTTAATACGCCTTATTGTACTGTGTATGATGCTGATGGTCGTGAAGTTATGGGAGCTGACCACCCGCGTCGTGTTATTGGTTATTTTACTAGTTGGCGAAATGGTGCTAATGACCAACCAAGTTATCTAGTTAATGATATTCCATGGGATAAAATTACTCATATTAATTATGCCTTTGCGCATGTTGATGCCAATAATAAAGTATCTATTGGCGATCCTAATTCAGCAAATAATCCTGCTACAAACATGGAATGGCCAGGCGTTATTGGCGCTGAAATGGATCCTGAGTTTGCATACAAAGGACACTTTAATCTTTTAAATAAATACAAAAAACAACACCCACACGTTAAAACCTTGGTATCGGTAGGTGGCTGGGCTGAAACGGGGGGGTATTTTGATGAAACTGGCCGCGTTGAAAGTGGTGGCTTTTATACTATGACCACCCATGCTGATGGCTCAGTCAATTATGAAGGTATTAATGCATTTGCAAAAAGCACCGTTGAGTTTATTGAAAAATATGGATTTGACGGCGTTGATATTGATTATGAATACCCATCTTCAATGAACGACTCAGGTCACCCCGATGATTTTCCTATATCCAACGCGCGCCGTGCAGGATTGAATGCCTCATACCAAGTGCTAATGAAAAAAGTACGTGAAGAGCTAGACCGTGCAGGTGAAGCAGCAGGTAAGCACTATTTACTCACTATTGCGTCTCCATCTTCTGGTTATTTATTACGAGGTATGGAAACCTTTCAAGCGGTTAAATATCTGGATTATGTAAACATTATGTCTTACGACTTACATGGCGCATGGAACTCACATGTAGGGCACAATGCTGCCTTATTTGACACCGGTTTAGACTCAGAACTGACACAATGGAACGTCTACGGCACTAAAGAATTTGAAGGGATTGGTTACTTAAACACCGATTGGGCGGTTCGTTATTTCCGAGGGGCAATGGCTGCCGGTCGAATCAATATCGGTATTCCTTATTATACTCGAGGTTTTAAAGATATGTCGGGCGGAACTAATGGTCTATGGGGTCAAGCGGCTTTACCAAACCAAGCTGATTGTGCCACAGGTACAGGGGTTGGTGAAAAGAACAAGTGTGGTAATGGTGCATTAGGTATTGATAACCTTTGGCACGATAAGAACGACGCAGGTCAAGAAATGCCCGCCGGTTCAAATCCTTTGTGGCACGCTAAAAATCTCGAAAATGGTATTGTTGGCTCTTACCTCGAAGTGTATGGCTTAACCCCCGATACCGATGCTGACGATCGCTTAACAGGTTCTTACACACGTTATTACGACAGTGTTGCCGTCGCACCTTGGCTTTGGAATGCCGATAAAAAAGTATTTCTGTCGATAGAAGATGAAGAGTCGATGGCCTCTAAAGTTGATTATGTTATTAACAACGGCCTTGGCGGTATCATGTTCTGGGAGCTTGCTGGTGATTTTGATTACGACTCAGCAAAAGGCGAGTACTTCATGGGGTCGACTTTAACCTCACTTGCCTATGACAAGTTTAATCAAAGTGGTGTTGCTTATGATGTTCACGCGGGTAACCCTAATTTTACAGTGCCTGCTGAAGCAGTAGATATCACATTTGAAGCCAAAGATTTCCCTGTCGGTGATGATAACTACCCAATCAGCCCAACATTTGCGTTTACCAATAACTCAAGCCTTGATTTAAGCGGTGCAAAAATTTCATTTGATGTACCGGTATCAACCTCCGCTATTTTTAAATCCAACTGGAATGCACAAGAGAAGCTAGGCATGGCTGTAGAAGTAAATGGCTCGAACGCAGCGGGTAATAATATTGGCGGTTTTGAGAACGAGTTCCACCGTTTTTCAATCACACTGAACAATGAATGGGGCGGTCAACCAAAAGACTTTAGCGCTGGTGCAACTGTGAATGCACAAGTGATGTACTACATGCCAATCACTGGGCCTAGCAACTTTACCATTGAAAAAGATGGAAAAACTTACGCATTCAAAGCTGAATACCCAATGCTACCAGATGCAACACCGGGTGATGGCACGGGCAATCCAGATAACGGTGGCGGTGACCCTGCAGGTACGTGTGAAGGAGTTGATATAGCCTCGATACCTGTTTATCCAAACTTCCCTCAAACTGACTGGGCGGGCAACCCAAGCCATGCCGCAGCAGGTGACTTAATGTCTCATAACAACGCGATATACAAAGCCAAGTGGTGGACAACGTCTGAGCCGGGTGTAACGGCTGATTGGACCCTAAGTTGTAGCCTGTAATTTTCAAAAACAATGAGGGGTAGGCCTGAGCTTGCCCCATGTATTGGGTCTTAGAAAGGATAAAATAATGGCATCAATTAAACTTAACACACTATCGCTATCTGCAATCGCAGGTGGCTTGCTACTGAGTATGCTAGCACCGCAAGTACAAGCACATGGTTATATGGATAGTCCTAAAGCACGCCAAGCATTTTGCCAAGATGATGGCGGATACTGGTGGCCAGAAGATGGCACAAATATTCCTAACCTTGCTTGTCGATCAGCATATCTAGAATCCGGCACGGTGCAGTTTGTGCAAGCGATTGAATTTTCTGTTAATACTCCTGACTATTTAAATCAAACCGCAGTTGAGGCCAGTGTACCAAACGGCACTTTATGTGCTGGTGGCGATACAGCCAAACGCGGTATGGATTTACCATCACCACATTGGCAACGTAGTGACGTAGTGCCCAATGCTAATGGTGAAATTCAAGTTCGTTACCTTGCATCAACGCCACATAATCCCAGCTTTTGGCAGTTTTACTTAACTAAGCCAACTTTTAATGCCGCTACTGATGTATTGACCTGGCAAGACTTAGAGCTAGTTCAGGAGCATCAAAATGTTGACGTGATTAAAGACACCGATGGTGAGCGTTATTATCAAATGAGTGTGGCTATTCCACAAGGACGCAACGGTGATGCCATTTTGTACAGCCGCTGGCAACGAAACGATGTTGTGGGTGAAGGCTTTTATAACTGTAGTGATATAAATATTGTAAACGACGCAGCTCCAACCAATCCGAATGCGTGGGCAAGCCTTGGGTACTTTGTACGTCAAGGGCAAAATGCCATTGTTGGTCACACTGTATGGGCTCGCTTATTTGATGAATCTGGCCAAGAGGTGATTAATCAACAACTTAAAATCAATGCCGATAATCAAGCAAATTGGCAACAAGTATTGGCGTCACAACTCAACCTTGATTATGCGCATTTAGTGCAGATTGGTGTGCAAAATCAAATTGGTGATGTTGTATTTAACAGCGCTGATGTACTAACAAACCAAGTCTATGGCAGCAATCCAAATTATACCTATACATTAAGCGTGCTGGGCACCCCTGATAATACAGCGCCTATTGTTAGTAAGCCAGAAAACCTAGTAGTTGATGAAAACACCACCACGGCTGTGCATTTACATGCGTTTGATGATGAGCAAAATGCGTTAATTTATACTTGGTCAGTACCGGCACCACTGAGTTTTACCGGTAGCGATGCCAATATCAACTTAATTTCACCTGAAGTTTCAACACCTACAGATTATACCGTTGTGGTATCTGTTTCTGATGGCCAATTAACGACCCAAACCGAGTTTGTTGTCACCGTTAATGACAGCGTTATCAATGATCCTGCTATAGCGCCTTGGAGCACTACTGAGGTTTATCAAGCAACAGATAAAGTGAGTTTTCAAGAGCGTGTTTACTTAGCTAAATGGTGGAATCAAGGTCAGCAGCCCGATAGTTCAAGTGCGTGGGAGCTTGTTGAGGAGGGTACTAATCCAGCAGCATGGAGTATTAACAAAGCTTATCAAGCAGGCGCAGAAATAATCTATCAAGGACAGCGCTATCGCGCTAATTGGTGGACTCAAGGCGATACGCCAGGACAAGCCGATGTATGGAAAACACTGTAACTAAAAGCCTAAGTTTTGTAGTTCAAACTTATTAAACCAAAATAATCACATTAAAAATAGATAAGAGAGAAATATGAATATTAAACAATTAACCGCAGCTATGGGTGTTGCACTATTTGCCGGTTCTGTATCGGCAGCGCCTTCTACACCAAGTATTAATTGGGAGCCACAGCAATATTCGTTTGTTGAGGTAGACCTTGAGGGAAACGGCTCTTACAAACAGCTGGTTACCCGTGTTGAGCAAGTTAATATCAACATTGAATGGAGTGCGTGGAGCGGTGATGGCGGCGATAGCTATAAAGTGTACTTTGATGACATGCTAGTGAATGAGGGCACGCTTGCTGCTGGTTCTAAAAGTGGCACTATTTCATTCCCTTATGATAAAGCAGGCCGCCATACAATGTATGTTGAGCTATGTGAAGGCGGCACGACCTGTGCGAGAAGTGCGGGTAAGCCAATTGTAATTGCTGACACTGACGGCGGACATTTAGCACCATTACCTATGGATGTTGACCCAAATAACCGTGATATTGGCGTTAAGCAAGATTTAGTGACGGGCGCTTACTTTGTTGAGTGGGGGATCTATGGCCGTGATTACGATGTAACGAATATGCCAGCACAAAACCTGAGTCATATTTTGTATGGCTTCATTCCAATTTGTGGTGAGAATGCGTCGTTAACTGGCGGTCCTAAGCGCGCACTGGAAACAGCCTGTGCGGGCTCTGCAGATTACGAAGTGGTTATTCACGACCCATGGGCCGCAGTACAAAAAGCATTGCCAGGGGTTGATGCTAAAGATCCCATTCGTGGTACTTACTCGCAGTTAATGGCACTAAAACAGCGTTACCCAGATATTAAAATTTTACCATCTGTAGGTGGTTGGACGTTATCAGACCCATTTGGTGGTTTTACTAATAAAGCAAACCGCGACACCTTTGTTGCCTCAATGGAAGAGTTTTTAAGAACCTGGAAGTTTTACGATGGTGTTGATATTGACTGGGAATTCCCAGGTGGTGACGGCCCCAATCCTGATATTGGCGATCCAATTAACGATGGCCCAGCCTATGTGGCGCTTATGCAAGAGCTGCGCGCTATGCTTGATAAACTAGAAGCAGAAACGGGTCGTACTTACGAGTTAACCTCAGCCATTGGTGCTGGTTACGATAAAATTGAAGATGTAGATTATCAAGCCGCAAGCCAGTACATGGATTACATTTTTGCCATGACCTATGACTTTTATGGCGCATGGAGTAACGTAACTGGTCATCAAACTGCACTTTACTGTGGCGAGCACATGAGTGTTGGTCAATGTAATGGCACTGGGCTTGATGAAAATGGCGAACCTCGTAAAGGCCCTGCTTATACCACCGATAATGCAGTACAGCTGTTACTTGCGCAAAATGTACCATCGAAAAAAATCGTCGTCGGCACAGCCATGTATGGCCGTGGTTGGGAAGGTGTTTACCCGCAAAATGCCGCGGTTGATGGTAACCCAATGACCGCCCCTGGTAATGGCCCGTTAAAAGGCTCTACGGCACAAGGCGTATGGGAAGATGGTGTTATTGATTACAAAGGCGTTAAAGCCAATATGATTGGTGCGGCGGGCACCGGTATTAATGGTTTTGAAGTGGGTTATGATGAGCAAGCACAAGCCGCTTATGTATGGAATCGCTCAACCGGTAAACTAATTACTTATGATAGCCGTAAGTCTGTGCTGGCCAAAGGTGCGTATGTTAATCAGCATAACTTAGGCGGTTTATTTGCATGGGAAATTGATGCTGACAATGGTGACATTCTAAATGCAATGCATGATGGCTTAGGGGGCGTAGTTGCGCCGCCAAGTAATAACAAACCGGTTGTTTCAGTGTCTTCATCTGTGTCTGTTAATTCAGGCGATAGCATCACAGTAACGGCTTCTGCAACCGATGCAGATAACGATCCACTGAGCTTTAGCTGGAGTGCTGATAGCGCGCTAGTAGTATCTGGACAAAATACATCATCACTGGTTATTACCGCGCCAACAGTGACTACAGATACACAGTATGTTGCAACCGTTGCGGTATCAGATGGTCAAGCAACAGTGAATCGTGATGTTGTTGTTAATGTTATTGCGCCGACATCAGGTGGCGGTAACACAGCTCCAAGTGTTAATGCAATTGCTAATGTTAGTGTAGAAGAAGGCGCATCAGCAAGTGTTGCTGTAGTTGCAAACGATGCACAAAACGATGCGCTTACATATACGTGGACAGTACCAACAGGCTTAACGTTAGTGGGCAGCGGTGCAAATGTGAGCATTGAGGCAGGCGCTGTAGATACAGATACAAACTTCACTGTTTCAGTTGCAGTCAGTGATGGCGAATTAACTACAACACAAAGCTTTAGCGTAACAGTGACAAATGGTGATACTACCACTCCACCAACAGGAGATTGGGATGCGAGTGTTGCATACGTTGGTGGCGATGTCGTCACTTATAATGGCGTTGAATATAAAGCAAAATGGTGGACTCAAGGTGAGCGTCCTGATTTAGGTGGTGCGTGGGAGGCAACAACACAGCCTACAGATGATACAGGTGCTGCAATTTGGCAGTCATCGGCTATTTATAACAGCGGTGATGAAGTCTCTTATCAGGGCAACAAGTACCAAGCTAAGTGGTGGACTCAAGGGAACGAGCCTGGTTCAACCGATGTATGGTTAGCACTTTAATGTAAAACTTTATTGTTTGATTTTAAAAAAAGCAGCTCTCGAGCTGCTTTTTTTATCGCGAACAGCCACTTTGATTGTTCAAAACAAGGCTTTATTACTAATAATTAATCCATTGACATCAGCATACACCCAATCACCGGTATTAATTGTGGTGTTTAACATATTAACCGGGTGATCTTTGGCACCTAAACCGCGCTTAGTGGTGCAGCGCGGCGTAGCGCCTAGCGCCATCACGGGTAAATCAAGCGTGGCAAGAATTTCAATATCGCGGCAGCAACCATTAATAATAATGCCTTGCCAGCCATTTTTTAGGGCTCGCTCTGCAATCATATCGCCAATGAATGCAAAACGCTTACTAGCAAAGCCATCCACAACCAACACTTTGCCTTCACCATTTTCATGTAATATGTTGCCAGCAAACGAGTTATCGTCTGGGCAGGTGACAGTCACTACTTGACCATAAAAGAGAGTTTTATTACCAAAGTGTTGCAAGCCACTGTCAGCGACTTGCACATGGTCGCGATGTTCATCGTATAAATCGGGCGTAGTAAACTGTGTCATTGAGGGCATCCTTGTTTTTTATAAAGCCACGTAGGCCAACGGCAGTACATTAAAAGTAGTAATAATGTTTATCGTAAGCTAATTAATCATTCAGGTGTAGCTATTGTTGTAAATTGGCGTATAGATTTTAGTCGCAATATAAGCACTTTTAACGTTTTTTTATAAGTAACTTATGCTGTTACTTAGTTTAATTTTTTTGAATAAATTTGATTTTGCCAGAGCATTAGCCAAACGTCTCATTGTTGCGTGCTTTTTCATATGCTACGTTCAATTGTTATTTTAAAATTTGGGCTGCAATATTTGGCCCTATACACACATACAAAAAGAGAAGCGTGCTTTATGATCATCTTTTTTATTTGCCTAACTATTTTAATATTAGGCTATAAGTTTTATAGCCCGTTTGTTGAAAAGCAAGCGGGCATGGATTCAACGGTCGACACACCACAAAAACGCTTTAGCGAAGGTGTTGATTACGTTGCAATTCACCCTGTTCGTGCATTTTTGATTCAATTTTTAAATATAGCAGGCGTAGGCCCCATATTTGGCCCAATATTGGGTGCATTATATGGTCCGGTTGCGCTTGTATGGATTGTGCTTGGTAATGTTTTGGGTGGCGCTGTACACGACTTCTTCTCAGGAGTAATGAGTATAAAAGAAGACGGTAAAAGCTTACCGGAAATAGCAGGGCACTACTACAACGTTGTATTTAAAGGCTTTATGCTTATTTTTACTGCGATGCTACTATTTTTTGTTGGTGTTGTATTTATTATGAGCCCGGCAGGATTATTAAGTAACCTTGATATATTTAAGGATACAATATTTGCAAATAATACCTTTTGGGTTTTGGCCATTTTAGCTTACTACTTTTTAGCCACGTTATTACCCATTGATAAAATCATCACTAAGTTTTACCCTATTTTTGGTTTGTTAATGATTGTAATGACAGTAGCTATTGCGGTATCACTGCTAATAAACGCACCGCATTTACCAGTAGCGGGCGACTTTTTAGCATACTTTGAGGCTGATCACGCTCATGACTTCTTAGCACCAAATCCTGATGGACTGCCCACTTGGCCGCTGCTATTTATAACCATTACCTGTGGTGCTATTAGTGGTTTTCACTCAACGCAAGCACCTATTATTGCCCGTTGTTTAACCAACGAAAAATACGTACGCCCAGTTTATTATGGTGCGATGATGTGTGAAGGCATTGTAGGTTGTGTTTGGGCATTAGCGGGTATTGCTGCATTCCCTGAAGGCTATGCGGGTTTAAAAGCTATGCTTGATCTTGGTGGCCCAGGTTTGGTGGTTAACCATATTGCAAACAGCTACTTAGGTGTATTTGGCGGTATTATGGCAATTATTGCTGTTGCTGTTTTCCCTATTACCTCAGGCGATACGGCGTTTCGTTCACTGCGCTTGACCGTGGTTGATGCGTTTAGTATTCCGCAAAGTTTACGTAATCGTTTATTACTAGCAATCCCTATTTTAACCATTGCCTACTTTATGACTAAGCTCGATTTCTCTGTGATTTGGCGCTACTTCGCATTCTCAAATATGCTGCTTTCTACCAGTGTGTTGTGGCTTGCGACCAAGTACTTATTTGACCGTGGTACATTCCACTGGATCACTAGTATACCAGCAGTAATCGCTACAGCAGTGACCTTGTCATACATAATGACCGCGGCAATAGGGTTAAACTTATCAAGTGATTTAGGTAAACCGATTGGTGCAGCGGTGGCTGTTATAGGGTTTATTGTATTAGCTGTTGTGCATTCAAAGCATAAAGTGCGTACGGCTTAATAAATCGTAATCTCAAAAATGTAAAAGCGAGCCTTATGAAGGCTCGCTTTTTTTATACTTGATCACCAATCGCTAAAAAGTGGCTTGTTCGAAGTAGCTGATATCATCTAGGGTTTTACTAATCATCATCGCACCCTCTAATAAGCTCACTGTTTGTATTGCCGCGCGAGCAGGGTTTTCTTCACCATTCACAGCGTGTGCTTGGGTTAACCAGGCTAAATTTTTATTAAAAAACCGCTGAACTTCAACCCGCACTTTATCAGGTAGGCTGTCGCTTTCTGCGCCGAGCAAGCCACATAAACACATTTTTTTATCAATCACCAGTGCATTTCTAAATAACTGAGTGTAAATATCAATAGGGTTTTTACCGTTTGCTTTGTGTGCCTCTGGTTCACCAAGTACAGCGATAAAGGCATCGGTATATTGATGCGCAAGCTCTGCACCTAAATCAGCTTTAGTTGGAAAGTGATAATGCACACTGGCACTTTTAATACCAATTTCATTGGCCAACTCTCTAAAGCTAAAATTGCTATAGCCACCAAGTCTAACTTTGTTTTCTGCTGCTTTTAACAGGGCTGCTTTTTTTGTCATTTTAAACTTCCTTCATATCGCTGCAAAAAATTATCAACCAGTAGGTAGTTATTTTCAAGCTCTTTTATTTTTAGTTTGCAAAGGTCGAGAACTTAATATAAATTACCTACCAGTAGGTAGATAATTTATTCTTGCCAGTATTAGCTCAAACTGTGATTAAAAATATAAAGAGATAATTATGAAAATTTATGATGTAGAAAACTTTCCTAATCCATTACGTGTACGTATTGCGCTTGCTGAAAAAAAGGCGACTGATAAAGTAGAGTTTGTTGCTGTCGATTTATTAAATGGTGAGCACCGTACTGAGGCTTTTTTAGCTAAAAACCCCTTAGCAGGCGTACCTGTTTTAGAGCTAGATGATGGAACGTTCATAGCAGAATGCACCGCGATTACTGAATATATTGATACCGTTTTTGCAGGCCCTTCATTAACAGGTGTTGAGGCAAAAGAACGCGCGGTGATTAATATGATGCAAAAGCGTGCGGAGTCAATGGTACTTGATGCTGTCGCTACTTACTTTCATCATGCAACGGATGGTTTAGGCCCAGCGCTTGAAACCTATCAAAATGTTGCTTGGGGAGAAAAGCAAGGTGAAAAAGCGCGCCAAGGCTTTGTTTATTTTAATAGCGTATTAGCTAACTCTGCTTATGTTGCTGGTGAGAATTTCAGTGTTGCAGATATTACTTTGTACGCCGGTCTGGTGTTTGCAGGCTTTGCAAAAATAGCTATTCCTAGTGAGCTATCACATTTAATAGCATGGCAAGAAAAGGTCGCTCAGCGTCCAAGTATTGCCGCTTAGATATGGAGTCAAATATGAAAATTGCAGCTGATTTTAGCGAACGTGTTGTTGTACATAGCGAATCGTTAGAATGGATAGCCTCACCGATGGCGGGTGTTGATAGGCGTCCACTTGATAGAGTGGGCAATGAGGTTGCACGCGCAACCAGCATTGTACGTTATGCGCCAAACAGCCATTTTTCTGCCCATACACATACCGGCGGTGAAGAATTTATTGTGCTTGAAGGTGTTTTTCAAGATGAACATGGTGATTTCCCCAAGGGCTCTTATATTCGCAATCCGCCTGAGTCAAAACATACACCAAGCTCTGAAAACGGGTGCGTTATATTTGTGAAATTATGGCAGTTTCAGCCAGAGGATAGAGAGCATGTTCGCTTGCAAACTAATACCATGTGCAGTGTTCCTCACCCTGAGTTTAGTAATGTAAATGTAGTTTCTCTTTATAAAGATGCCTTTGAAGAGGTGAGTATTTTTGCATTCGCACCTAACAGTGAAATATCGTTAAACGCCTCAGGTGGGGGCGAGCTTTTAGTTCTTGAAGGCTCGCTTGAAGAGCAGGGCGATACATTAGTACAGCACAGCTGGTTAAGAGTGCCGCCTAACAGCGAAATTAAAGCAACAGCAGGCAGTGAAGGAGCCAGAGTGTGGCTTAAAATCGGTCATTTAACAGATGTTGAAAATCAAATAGCACGGCTTAAAAATGCATAATTAAGCATTTAATTAAAATGGGCACAATAAAAGTGATGTGCCTGTTTTTTGATCTACTTCACTATTGGTTAATAAGCTATCACCTATACTTGATGCTCATATTATTGTGGAGTTCGGGTTATGGTAAATTTAACACACGGCTTATCTATTGGTATTGAGCGCTCTGGTTGCGAGTTTTTTTTAACCTTAAAAGCTATAGGTACACTCACTCACAAAGATTATGAGGTGATCACGCCGATGATTGACTCTGCGCTTGGCGAAGTTAAACATCCTATTGTTAATGTACTCATAGATGCTACTGAGCTTGATGGCTGGGAACTTAGAGCTGCATGGGATGATTTAAAACTTGGCTTAAAGCATAACAAAGAATTTAAAAAAATAGCCATATACGGCAACAAAGACTGGCAATCAACCATCGCTAAATTAGGCAGTTGGTTTGTATCAGGTGAAATTCAATATTTTGAGAACGCCACTGCGGCTTTAGAATGGTTAAAAAGTAATGATGAAGAAGCGGATGCTTAAATAAAGGCCATAATCGGCTTTTATTTTTAAAGTATTTATATCAATTCGCTTAATTAAGTGATCTATTTTGAGGCTGGAAAAACGTGTTTATAGCTAGGCAAAAAATTTGCTATTTAGTTGTTCTAAATGAGAATTTTTTAACGCAGATAGCGACACGTTTAGCCTCGTAAAATGATTAAGTATTATTGCGGATTGGTATTACACCTCTTGAAGTGTAGGTAATGCGGGAAATGCCCCCTTAGCTAAGCAGGCTTTAGAGCCACAACGCAAACCAAAACTTAAAGCGTGTTTTACTAGGTGTTCATTATTAATTTTTTCGATAAGCGAGCTATTTTCATCGGTGTGATTTAAATAATATAACACGCCTGCAATAAACGCATCACCGGCACTGGTAGTATCCACAGCATTAATGATTGGCGCCGATTCATTTAATATAAACCCTTTATGGTAAACCGTTGCCGGTGCAGGGCCATTGGTTAAAAATACCAATTTTACACCTATATTTAAAATAGACTGTAAGTAATCATCAGGTGATTGCTGTGTTTGCTTAGCTAAAAAGTTCAGCTCATCACGCGATAGCTTAACAATGTCGCAATAGGCATAACACGCATGTACATTGTGTTCAATGTCATTGCTATTTTGCCACAAGCTATAGCGTAAATTTACATCAAAGCTAACGAGTTTATGGTTGTTTTTAGCCAGCTTTAAAGCACACACGGTGGTGTTTGCAATGGCTGGATTGGTTAACGTGTTGGAACAAAAGTGTAGGGTACTCAATTCATCCCATTTGATATGGCTTAAGTGATCACTCGTTAACAGTAAATCGGCGGTATTGTGGCGATAAAAATTAAAGCTGCGTTCACCGGTTTCATCTAAACTCACAATAACCACGGCCGTTTGAGAGTCTTTAATCGTAAATAAGTACTCTGTACTTACTTTATATTGCTCAAGCGATTTACTTAATTGTTTAGCAAAGTAGTCATCACCCATACCGCCACAAAAAGCAGCCTTGCCGCCTAACTTTGCATAACCTACCGCTACATTGGCAGGGGCCCCTCCTGCAATGGGCAAATAAGCACTGTTTTGAGAATCTTGTGGCAGCATATCAATAAGTAGCTCGCCGAGGCTAAGTAATTTGGTCATAGTGTAAATCCTAAAAAACCCAGCGGAGCTAGGTCAAAATTCAAGGGAGAATTATTAAAACTAATTAAAGTTAGTGTAACAATCGCTGAAAAACATAGCTTCAGCGCTTGTTACACTAAAGATGGTTAGTTAAACGCGTATTTAAGCGTTATTGATGTTGTGCGGCCATTAATAGTACGGGCGCGAATAATGTTATTATCTGGAATTGAGCCTTCTTCAGCTTCTGTAATACCTACCGTATCGAATAAGTTATTTACATTAAGTGCAATATTAAGGTTTTCAGATAAATCGTAACTTACAAAGCCATTTACTTGAGTGTAACCGTCAAATTTAAGGTCGTTATTGTCTTGAGCGTAAGCATCAGTAGTACCAATAAAGTTGACACCGGCAGCACCTTTATCAAAACTATAACGAGCCATTAAAGAGTAGATTAAATCAGCTTGGCGGCGTGGCGTATTACCTACCACTTCAGGGGTAAGTGCATCCTTAGCAATTTCTGCATCTGTCCATGTTAAGTTACCACGAAAATCCCATGCATCGATGAAGTAAGTTGATTCAATTTCAATCCCTTTTGCTTCGTATTCACGGTCAAAAAAGGTTTGCGATGTTGCTTCAAAGTTTTGCTCTTCTGTTTCTGCATAAAACGCTGTTGCGAAAACTGAGAGTGAATCAAAACGTTTTTTAACCCCAAATTCATACTGGTTTACTTCATCAACGGCATCTTCATCAGCAACCGAACCGTCAGCGCGTACTTTACCAAATAAAAGTCGGTCAGCATTTGCACGGCCACCTTTACTCAGTCTTGCAAATGTCGCAAGGCTTGAATCTATTTGGTAGTTAGCCCCAATTGAATAGGATGCATAATCCCAATCGTAATTTACTGGGCTAGCATTTGCGGTATCAATGCCTGCTACATTTTGTTCAGGAACTGAAATCACTCCATCGCGATTCATATCGACCGTTGAGGTAACGGCACCTGCATAGTTGCCGCGTGCTTCACCACTATCGTAACGAGCACTTGCGTCAATACTTACATCACCCACTTTTGTTGAAAATGAAACGTACGGGGCGCGGGTATCGTATTCTGTATCGTAATCACGCTGACAGCAGTTACCCCAAAAAGGCGTTCCGTATGCATATAAACCATTTTCAGAAAACGCTGTACCATCGGCAGCTGTTACATTTAGTAGCGCCGCATTATCGCCCTTAAGCTCCATTAGGTAAGAGTTCCATAACCATGACATAGCAATATTTTGTGTTGAAGCATAGTAACCAAACGTAACGCTTGTATCATCGCTTAGTGATTTAGTCAGTTTGAAGTCGTTTACAATAGAGTCAAAGTCGTTCATTGTGACGTCAAAGGTATGAATACGCATAGCTAAATCGTCATTAAATGCAGCTCCGGTATTGGCATTACTAAGCGTTGCACCTGCGCCGCCAATACTTTGTGCAATAGCAGTCGCGCTGCCTACTTCAGCAGGAATAAGTGAATTAAAGTTACCGCTAACAGAGGATTTACGAAAACGGTTTTCAATACGCCAATCGTTATCTAAGTCAAATACAGCTTCAAAACCCACTGAGTCAACTTGCGGGTTCATGCCATCGCGAATATCGCCGCTACTAATTTGATTTTCGCCATTTAAACGCACTGTTTTAGTAAATAATGCTGAATGCGGGGTATCTGATTGTGCGTCAAACCCTGGGATTGAGTCACCATTTGCATACATTGGCATTGGTAAGTAACCCACGCTTTTGTCATCTAAATGTTTGTAATAAAGACGCACGTAACCGTTTTCAAAGTCTTTGGTAAGGTTGGCTTTAATTTGCCCACCTTTATTTGATGTGTAACCTGTTTCACGCGGGCCTTCACCTTGGCGCACAAAACCACCTACATGAAAACGTACGCTATCACTAAGGTAAGTGCCGTATTCAAAGTCTGTACGAATAGTGTCGTAATCAAGGCCCAGTGTTGTAGAAACACTGCCTGATTCGTTTTCACCATTTTTAGATATAAAGTTAATTATGCCGCCCGGTGCATTACTTGCTGCAGTCGAGGCCGAACCACCACGAATTGATTCGATAGTTTGTACGGTATTATCTAGGCGCATAAATATATCAGCGTTACCAAAAGCAATATCACCGTATTGCATAACGGGTAAACCGTCTTCTTGTAATTGTAAAAACTTAGCACCACCAGAGGCCACAGGTAAGCCGCGTACAGCAATGTTTGCGTTACCTTCACCGCCGGTTGATTCTGAGCGTACGCCCGGAATAATTCTAAACGCTTCAGCAGTTGAACGCGGTGTAGATACTTCAACTTGAGCAAGCGATAAACTGCTCACTGATGAGCTTGATGCCATAATGGTTGTACGACGTGGTACACCGGTTACAACGATAGTCTCAAGACCTTTGTTAGCTTGCGCTTGTGTGTTTTGCTCTTCTTGTTGTGCATAAACGCCTTGGCTTACAGCCAGCGCTAAAGCACTCATTAAATATAAAGGTGTGTTGTGTGTTGTCATGTGAACGCCTCGTTTTGTGAGCCCGAAGGGGTTTGTTATTTTTACTTAATCGATTAAGTAAAAATAACAAATCTTTTACAATAAGCAAATTATTTTATTCTTTATTTGCTGTTTTTTTACTCATCTATTGATTTATATAGTGTTTTTTTAGCCCCCAATTTGTTGATTTACTCAGTTATTAGGTTGCTCTCTTGTAAAGCGCTGGCTGATGGGTCACGGAAATAGTTAAACAGCATCGCTAAAAATAAAATAATGGCAAAGCCGGTTGCAAGATAAAAACCATAACGTACATGACCAAAGTAATCGCTGATCATACCCATAAATAAAGGCGCTAATGCGGCTGAAAGTGCAGTGAAAAATAATATAACCCCAGCAACTGCGCCATGTTGTTGTACCGGGAAGCACGATATTCCTTTGGAGTTTAAGGTCGGGTAAACCATCGACATAAATAACCCTGAAAGCGGCAATAAACCAACAGCCCAATCAACGCCACCGACTAAAGTACCCACATAACACAGTGCAATACCTAAACTTAAGTAAGCCATAACACCTTGCCAGCTATAGCGGTTTAATAACCACACAGCAATAAAACGACCTGCGGCACGCAGTATAAAAAATATGGTGAGTGCATAGGTTGCCAAAAGGGGCCAAGAGCCCGTGTAGTCTTTTAACAGCGTCGGCATCCATACGTAAATGGCAACCTCGGTTGCAACATAAAGCGCAATGGCGAGCGAAAAGCCAAGCGCGTAGGGGTTTTTAATCATTTTCATGGTAGTAGCAAGTGAAGCGGGCTTTTCAGTGCTTTTAACAACGCTCGGATACTCTGCACGCCACGCTAAAAACGCTAAAATTAAGCACATAATGCCGGCAATAATATATAAATAAGTCCAACTTACATTTTGTACCAGTAATACACCAACAAGTGCAGGTCCAACAATGGCACCAATACCAAAAAAGCCTTCTACTTTGTTCATGGTTTTAGTGTGCTCTGCGTTGCTATGAGAAATATCGCCTAATAACGCCAAAGCGCCGGTTTTAAATAAGCCAATAGCTAAACCAATACAGCAAAGCAAAAAAACAAAAAATATAAAGCTGCTACTAATGGCGAATAAAAAGCAACTCGCAGAAAATATTAATAACCCAAGCATAATCGTTTTTTTACGCCCGAGGCTATCGGCTAAAAAGCCTAAAAATAATCCGCTAAAGGCAATGAGTGCCATAGGCGCATAGTGGAATGCGCTGGCTTGGGTCATGCTTAAACCAAATTCAGTTATGAGCTCGGGAATGATCATGCCAACGGCATCGGAGGTCATGGCAAACATAAAAAACATCATATATGTGAGCCAGCGAATTTGTTGCAACGGATCGCTGCTTACGTGTGTGTGTGATTTTGTCATGTGCTTTTCCTCGTTAAATGCGTTCTTAACACTCAGTAAGTCAGTCAGTTACTGATTATAGTATTAATGTCGCCACGATATTTGTATGTAAAATTTATAAAAATAACTTGTAAATTCGTACGTGCTAGTTAAAGATATATCTTAATCGATTAAGTTTCAACATGGTAATCACACAATGATGAAGAATAAAGTTCAATTGATCACATACGCTGATCGAATTACTGGCCAAGATATAAATGCACTTACCACTCTTTTACATGGCCCATTAGAGGGCGTTTTTGGTGGTGTGCACTTATTGCCATTTTATAACCCAATTGATGGCAGCGATGCAGGCTTTGACCCGATTGATCATAGTGAAGTTGATTCTCGAATCGGTACTTGGGACGACATAAAGGCACTCGGTAAAGACCATGATTTAATGGCTGATCTAATAGTGAACCATGTGTCGGCGCAATCTTTTCAATTTCAAGATGTGCTGGCTAAAGGTAAAGCGTCAGCATTTTGGGATTTATTTTTAACCAAAGAAGACGTGTTTCCCAATGGTATGAGCAAGGCTGAGCAGCAAGCTATTTACCGTCCACGCCCAGGCAGTTGTTTTACGCCAATGAAATGCGGTGATGGTCAAACGTATGATTTTTGGACCACTTTTACCGACAATCAAATTGATATAAACGTAAAAGTAGAGGCAGGAATTGCGTATTTAAATAATGTACTTACTAAGTTCTCTGCTAACAACGTTAATATTATTCGTTTAGATGCAGCGGGTTATGCCATTAAGCAGGCGGGTACTAATTGTTTTATGCTAGATGAAACGTTTGGCTACTTAGATAACTTATCAAAGCAAGCCAACGATTTAGGCATGGAAACCATTGCAGAAATTCATAGCCATTATCAAACACAAGTAGATGTAGCTAAGCGCGTTAATATGGTTTATGACTTTGCGTTGCCACCACTTATTCTACATAGCTTGTTTAATAACAATGCGGATGCATTACTCAAATGGCTAAAAATATCGCCGCGTAACTGTTTAACGGTACTAGACACCCATGATGGCATAGGCATTATTGATGCAGGCCCAATGGGTGAAAAACCAGGCTTATTAAATGCAGAGCAAATTGATAACCTAGTAGAAACCATGCATGCAAATAGTAACAATCAAAGCCGCCAAGCAACAGGCGCGGCTGCCAGTAATGTCGACTTATATCAAGTAAACTGTACTTATTACAATGCATTAGGCGCTAATGATTTTGACTATTTGCTGTCGCGAGCAATTCAATTTTTTGCGCCAGGTGTACCGCAAGTTTATTACGGCGGCTTATTTGCCTGTGAAAACGATATGGAACTGTTAGCAAAAACCAATGTTGGCCGTGATATAAATCGTCCATATTTGAACGCGGCTAAAATAGAGCAAGCCCTTAATAAACCGGTAGTAAAAGGGCTCATAGAGCTAATTAAAATGCGTAACGAACACCCCGCATTTGCAGGTGAATTTTCGGCTCAAGGCGGCGCAAGTGTTTGCTGTTTAATGTGGAAGCTTGAACAACAATCAATTTCTTTGAGGATTGACTTTGCAAGCCGTACTGCACTTATTACGCAGCTTAATGGCACTCAAGAAAGCACTCTAAACTTACAAAGCTTATTGGCTTAATTGCTTATTTGTTGAAAACCAAAAGCCAAGCAGCTTCTGCTTGGCTTTTTTATTTGCTTTATTAACAGTGCTTAGCTACTTGCACCAATATCGAGTGCGTAACCTACTTCATATTGTTTTTCTTCTTTAGAAATAAATAAGTTAGCAGCCATAACGCCCTTTTCTTGGCTATTTTGATGAATTGTAGTGAGGCGAGGCACAAAACGGGCAGCTTCTTCTATGCCATCAAACCCAACAATACGTAGCTCATTCCCTATTTTTATCCCTTGTTTTATGGCTTCTCGCATGGTGGCAAGGGCAATTAAATCGCTCATGCATATAATCACGTTTGGACGAGGGGAGGCTGTTAATACCTCTTTTGCGGCAATATTTGCAAAGCGCTCACTGCTTTCAGGAATATTCCAAATGCGGTCGTCGGCAACCGTTATGTTGGCCTCACTTAAGGCGCGTTGATAGCCACGTAAACGTTGATGCGAAATAGATTGGCCAGTTTCAAATTCGTGATGTTCGTATACCCGACACAATACATTTTCATCAAGTAATCTTAAACCTAATATAGCCACTTTATCATCTTGATTATGCAAAACATGTTTGGCTATTTCATAACTGGCTTGCTCGTTATTAACATTAATTGAGGCGTTACGGGCAATGTCAAAATCAACTGTCACCACATGTTTAGAGACTGTTTTTAGTTGCTCTACTAGTGCTTTATTGCGCGGGCGACCATAACAAATAAAGCCATCGACAAAATCAACAACGCTGTTGAGGTTGTCACTATTGCCTGAAAACAATAAAACATTAATATTGTTTTTTTCAAGTACCGAGGTTACTCCCCGCATAAAACTGCTCGCAACAGGGTCTGATACCATGTATTCCACGCTATCAGGAAGGACTAATGCAACAATATTAAACGTGCCACTTCGCAAAGACTGCGCCGCTTTATTAGGGCCATAATACCCCAGCTCTTTGCACGCTTTAAGTATGGCTTCGCGGCGTTTAGCAGAGAGTTGATCAGGGCGATTAAACGCATTTGATACCGTAGCATTAGACACACCTAATTCTTTGGCAATACTCTTTAATGTCCAGCGGGTGGGTTTACTCATCGGTGACTCATTACTACTTACAACATTGCAAACAATCTAGCATATTAGGCTGTTTAATATAACAAAAACTGTTGTGTTAGGTTAGTGGCGACACGCTTTTGGTGCAATTCCAAAAGTTTGCTTAAATAAACGACTAAAATGACTGGCGCTATTAAAGCCAAGGTCGTAGCATACTTTGCTTATAGCGTGGCCTTCTAATAAAAGCGTGCGGGCTTTTTTAAGCCTAAGTTGTTGCTGCCAAAGTGCAGGGCTTGTACCAAAAGCAAGTTTAAATTGCTGGTAAAACTTACTACGGCTCATACAGGTTATTTTGCACAAGGTGTTTATGTCGAGGTTTTCGCTTAAATGCTCTTCAATATAATGCAGTGCATCACTCACGTTACTTTTTAGGCGCAGCTTATCGCAGTTTGCCAGCAATAAATCACGGCTTTGTTGTTGTAATAAACGGGTGATCAATTCGTTTAACGATAAATCAATTAAGTAGTGTCGCTCAGCGCCTTGCTCACTAAATAAATGCACCATGCGCTCTAATAACTGCTGAGTTTGCGTATTATGTTGGGTATGCACTAAATTAGGGGTGTATTCAAACAAGGTATCACTAGCAAAGCTTTGCTGCATATTAAGCGCATTAGCCACATTGGTTATTTTATCGGTGCTTATTTCAATGGCTAAACAGGTGGTGGGTGCGTTTAAGGATGCATGCGGAAAATCAATTAGTACGCCTTGCTCGGGTGCTAATACAAACGATTCGTGGGGTAAAAACGCTTTGTGGTATTGACTGCTCTCAACATGCATTATTTTTTTACCACTGAGCATAGCGCAAAACAGTAATTCGTTAGAATGCAACGCCACTTTTTGCGCACTTTTATAGGTATCGTAAATACTTAGCTCAGAGTTATCGGCAGCAAAGGTCACTTTGTTTTCAATCAGTACATCAAGTTGTTGGCGTTTTTTATTTAACTGAGATGTGTGCATGTTCAGCCTTTTTTAATCGTTATAGAGCGTTTTTAATGTGGACTCACAGACAACTTTTTTGGACAGCTAAGCAAGTTTTTAAGCGCTTAATGGTCTAATGTCAATCAATACCGATTAAATATAAAGCAAGTTGCTACATTACTCTAACAAATTTCGGCTTAGACTTTTAGCTAACAACAACAGAGAACACACATATGATTTACGCAAATCCAGGTTCAGCAGACGCACTCGTCACATTTAAACAGCAGTATGGTAATTACATTGGCGGCGAGTGGGTTGCCCCAGTCAACGGCCAGTATTTTGATAATATAAGCCCAGTTAATGGCAAGGTATTTTGTAAAGTACCGCGCTCAGATAAAGACGATATAAACCTTGCACTCGACAAAGCCCATGCAGTAAAAACCCAGTGGGGCACTACCTCAGTCGCCGAGCGCAGCAATATACTATTAAAAATTGCCGACCGTATTGAACAAAACTTGGAGCTACTTGCAGTGGCCGAAACATGGGATAACGGCAAAGCGATTCGCGAAACCCTTGCCGCTGATATTCCACTGGCCGCCGATCACTTTCGTTACTTTGCAGGCTGCCTGCGCGCTCAAGAGGGCAGTATTGGCGAGATAGACGAAACCACGGTGGCGTATCATTTTCATGAGCCACTAGGCGTTGTAGGGCAAATTATTCCGTGGAACTTTCCATTATTAATGGCCGCATGGAAATTAGCGCCTGCACTTGCAGCAGGTAACTGTGTAATATTAAAACCCGCCGAGCAAACACCTGCCTCAATCTTAGTGTTAATGGAAATTATTGGCGATTTACTCCCAGGAGGTGTTTTAAATGTGGTAAACGGCTTTGGTAAAGAAGCAGGTGAAGCACTGGCAACCAGTACGCGCATTGCTAAAATTGCCTTTACAGGCTCAACTCCTGTGGGCTCACATATTTTAAAATGTGCAGCCGAGAATATTATTCCTTCAACGGTAGAGCTTGGGGGGAAATCACCTAATATCTTCTTTAGCGATGTTATGGAAAAAGACGACTCATACTTAGATAAAGCAATTGAAGGTGCCATTCTTGCCTACTTTAACCAAGGTGAAGTATGTACTTGTCCATCACGCTTGTTCATTCAAGAAGATATTTATGAGCAATTTATAGAACGTATTTTAAAACGTACTAAACAAATTAAACGTGGCAACCCGCTTGATAGTGAAACCATGGTAGGCGCACAAGCCTCTAAAGCGCAGTTTGATAAAATTTTAAGCTACATTGAAATTGGTAAAGAAGAAGGTGCTGAAGTATTAACTGGCGGCCATGTTGAGCAATTAAGCGACGAGCTAAACGGCGGGTATTACATTCAACCTACACTATTAAAAGGACGTAATGACATGCGCGTGTTCCAAGAAGAAATTTTTGGCCCCGTTATTTCAATGTCGACCTTTAAAGACGAAGCCGAAGCACTTGAACTGGCTAACAGCTCAGAATTTGGTTTAGGCGCAGGGGTATGGAGCCGTAATATGAATCGTGCTTATCACTTTGGTCGCAAAATAGAAGCAGGTCGTGTATGGACTAATTGTTACCATATGTACCCAGCACATGCAGCGTTTGGCGGTTATAAAAAGTCTGGTATAGGCCGCGAAACTCACAAACTCGCGCTTGATCATTACCAACAAACTAAAAACTTGCTAGTAAGTTACAGCGAAGATCCGCTTGGCTTTTTTTAATAACGCGTTTTAGTTTAAACAAACAACCTATAAGTAATGAAAGCGCTACATTTTTGTAGCGCTTTGTTTTTTTAAAACTAATACCGATAGCATTTGATTAGTGGTTAATTATAATGATAAAGAAATGATTTATTAATGAGGCGCTGGGTTGAAAAAGTAGATTAAAGGTTCTAGCTCAGGGCTGTTATGACTAGGTTTCAGGCTGTTTGTACAAGCTCACAGCTCGTCACTCGAAGCCGGCTCATTTTCTCCTCTGTGTTCAAAAAGGCTTTAATGAATTAATCACAAAAAGGATTATGGTGATGTTTGAAACGATTGCGATTTATTCAGGGTTAATAGCCACATTATGGATATTCATTGGTGTTTATGTAGCAAGTCGGTTTTATGAAGGTTACAGTCATTCTAAACAATTTTGTAGTGAATTAGGTGCAACGGGAAGCCCAACTGAAAAACTGTCACCGCTAATTAATAATTATCCTTTAGGTTTTCTATTTTGCTTTTTTGGCTGGTATTTGGCGCAATTGGCTAATGTTTCTATATTGGTTAATATTGTTGGTTGGTTAGTTATAGTGCATGGTATTGGTACCTGGGTTGCGGGTTATTTTCCTATGGATGCTGACCCATTTACTAAACATCCAACTTTTAGCTGCAAGGTTCACTCTTGGGCTGGTTTTATTATGTTACTTTCGCTGGTTGTAGCACCAATATTAATAGCTATTAGTCCAACCACAGAAGTTATCTCTCTATACTTTCGTGTTTTTTCAATTGTTTCTGTTATCGCCACAGTTTATTATCTGTTTGCTATGGCTAAAGCAATAAAACTACAAAGCAACCCTGGTAGCTATCAACGTATCTCTTATGGTATCCAATTAAGTTGGTTAAGTGTTTTTTCAATAGTGTTAATGTAATTTTAAACTAATTTAAATCGCCTTCAATAATTTAGAGACTTAACTCACTAACGACTATGATTTATTTCAGCTTATTATTTGGCGCCACAACTCAAGGAAGGCTCATGAATATAAACCACGCTAAATTCCGTTTTATTTTACTAAAAGGTGTTCTAGGCTGGGGAATTCCTACAGCTATTTTATTTCAATTAATTATGTACTTTACAGGTGAGCAAGATTTTTTTGATGGAATCATTTCATCTTTAATAATATTTCCTTTAGTAGGCATATTATTTGGATACTTTTTATGGCATTCGAAATATAAAAAAGAGCGAAATAACTGAGATAACAACCTTAATCACTTGGTTTGTTGAAATTTTTTAGCTGTGATTACAAGGAGGTTTGAGTGAACATTTGTGAAACCCAAAGGTTGGTTATTCGGCCATTTTCAATTGATGATGTGCCGGCATTAAGTGAAATTCTTAATGACGATGAAGTGATGAAATACTCAATTCGTGGTGTGTGCGATGAAGCTGCAACTCGTGAATTTATAAAGTGGTGTTTACAATGCTACGGATCATACGGTTTGAGCCCATGGGCACTAATAGATAAAAACAGTAACCTACTTATAGGGTTTTGTGGTGTTTCTCCACAAAGTGTCGCGGGTAACGAAGAGCCTAATTTAGGGTATCGATTAGCGGTCGATTTTTGGAATAAAGGCTTAGCCTGCGAAGCGGCTAAAGGTGTTTTAAAGTATGTGTTTACGCAAACTACTCATCAATCGGTCGTTGTTATTATTGAACCTGAGCATATTGCGTCATTGAAAGTAGCAAAGAAAATTGGCTTTACAAACTATAGCAATCATCAATTTCATGGTCGTGCCGTACAGTTATACCGATTAACTAAAGCGCAGTGGAATGAATGGACTTCTTTAGATGCTGCTTATGTGGCCATCTAAAGCTCAAAATAGTTAACGTTGATTTGTTAAGTATCAGTTTTTAAAAATGAAATTTTAATGGATATAGATTCTCACATAGTTCAACTTGAAAAAAACAACCGAAAGTTATTTAGTGCATCTCATAATTTGGGACTTACGATAGCGATGGCTGTTATTGTTTTGTTGTTAATGTTTTATTTCAGCCCATTGATAGGGCTTGCTTGTTCAGGTTTTGCTGCTTTCTTTTTGAACTTTTTCTATTCACAGTATAGCTTTAGAAAACTCAACGCCCGCATAACACTACTGCAAACCAAAATTGAACAAACGTCTAAGTAAGGTGTTGCTCTAAATTTAAAGCCAGTTCATTTCAAATCTTACTCGTTGTTAGCTGCTTTTAATGTTGTTAAGTTACTGCTATAAAAATAATTTGCTGATACTTATTTGATTTAAGGTATTTTTAGTTCCACCAAATGAGTTTACAGTAATTATATAACCTAATTTAAAATGGATTTTCATGAATATAAAAACAAAAATAGTTAGCCGTACTTTATTGAGTGCTTTATTAATTACGCCTACCTTGAGCATGGCAGAATTAGCAGTTACTCCTCAAACACCAGCGCAATGGCGCAGTGTTACTGAACGTGATATTGAAGCTGCTTACAGTATTTCGGCAAAAAACCACCCCGGTATGTTTGATGTTAACAACCCAGTCTTTCCTGAGCTATTAAAGCAAGCAAAAGCAGAAGCACTTGCACTGTCTGCCAAAGCGAGTGGGCCGCAGGTTCATGTTGCGGCAATTGCGCGTTTTAGTACTGTGCTACAAGATGGTCATGCAGGTGTGTTTTCAAGCGTTGAACGACCTGCTCGTCGTTGGCCTGGTTTTAGTGCCGTTTGGCGGGGTGATGCATTAAAAGTGTATTACAGTGAAACAGATAATATAAATAAAGGTGATGTGATAAGTGGATGCGATGGACAAAGTACCGAGACGTTAATGCGACAAAGAGTGTTTAAATTTCATGGACAGGTTACACAACCTGGGCATTGGTGGCAGCAAGGTTGGCGGTTACTAATTGATGAGGGCAACCCCTTTTTAACACCTCTAAAAGAATGTCAATTTGTTAAAGCTAATGGGCAAGCTTACAGTAAAACCCTTGATTGGTCTGTTCGGCCAAAGAGTGTAAGTAAGCATTTAACACATGCTTATAATGGGGATGAGCTTACAACCGATTTAACTTGGCCTGCGCAAAACATAGCGTGGATTGCTATGCCCAGTTTTGCAAATAACGATAAGCAAACTCATGATTACAATAACCTGTATAAGAAAGTGGCGAGTCAACGTACTAAGTTACTCAGTGCAAAAACGGTGGTTTTAGATCTTCGTCATAACCAAGGTGGCTCGTCGTATTGGAGCTTAACGCTTGCAAAAGCGTTGTGGGGTGAGCAGGTTGTTGAACAAAAAATGGACAGTTACTCACAAAATAGCCGGGTTTGGTGGAGAGCGTCAAAAGACAATACCAACTATGTTAAATCGTTAATTGACGTGGTAAAAGATCAACCTGAAGTTCATGAACTGATTAAAGAAATAGCAGCAGGTATGGCGCAATCACTTGAAAATAATAAGCCATTTTACATTGAAGAGCTGCAAAATAAATCAAACCTAAGCGAAAGTACGCTACCAGTAAGTGACTTTAAAACACAGGTTTTTGTTATTGTGCCGCCACAGTGTGCAAGTGCGTGTCTTGATGCCATCGATGTATTTAAGCAGTTTTCAAACACTCAGTTATTTGGCGCGCCAAGCAGTGCTGACTCACTGTATATGGATGTTCGATTAGCTGAGTTACCCTCAGGTTTAGGTAAAGTGATAGTGCCTAATAAAGTGTATGTGAATAGAGCAAGAGGAAAGGGCGATTATTATAAACCCGATATTGCCTATAACGATATTGATTGGACAACCGATAAGCTATTAGAAAAAATTAAACAGTTATAAAAAAAGCCGCTCAATGAGCGGCTTTGACTTTTCAACTATAAGGGGTAATCAAAAACTGTATTTGGGCAATGTATTAATTGCCCATAGAGTATCTAACGCCAAAGGCATAACGAGGGCCGTATTGAGCCGCGCTTAAGAACTGACTTTCGAAGCGACTGAATGAACGCTCGGTTTCGTTGGTTAAGTTCACACCTTCAAAGAATACCGTTGTGCTTTCGTTAACTTCGTAGTTCACACTAATATCCCACTGTAAGTACTCTTCTGCGTATTGTGGAGGAGCCGTAGCACCTGAGTCAGGTAAACCTTGCGCAATTAAGTACTCATCACGCCATGCACCGGTAATTTTCACCGATAAGCCATCTTTTTCGTAAAAGCCTTGTATGTTTGCAGAATCACTTAAACCAGCTAATACTGCTTGAGAGGCAAGGTAGTAGTTATCGTACTCTACATCACCATCAACAACGGTGGCATTAAAGCCTGCACCAAAGCCTGAGTCGCCAAACAAGTGCTGAACAGCAAATTCAAAACCGTTTACTTTACGTGAACCAACGTTTTCAGGTGAATTGATGGTCCATTCAATCAGCGGATCAGTCGCTGGATCTGGTAATATACGGTTGTTTTCACCAATGCCTACGCCATTAGCTACAATTTCATTGTAAATTGCAGTGTCAGTTGCTTGATCTCCACGACCTTCAATGGCGGCTACTGCATTGTTCCAACGCTCACCTAAATACACATCATGTAAACCTTCAAAGGTAGTTTTTACCTGGGTGTTATCAATCCAATTATCTACGTCTTTCCAAAATAGACCGACAGCAGCGTAACTGCCTTCGCTGTAATAATACTCAAGGCTTAAATCTAGATTAGTTGATTTAAATGGCTCTAAGTTTGGATTACCACGGCTACCACTTCTTGAATTTAATTTAGGTGATGGTGTTAAAGCCAAGTTACCTAACATATCGCCAAGAGTTGGTCTGGTGATTGTTTGTCCCCATGATGCGCGGGTTACTAAGTCATCCGTAAGATCGACTTTAATATCAATCATAGGAAGTAGTAAGTCGTATTGTCCTTCATAGTCTACTTCAACTAATTCGCCACCAGCGGCAAATTGAGTTAACCACTCTGAACCGCCTGCCCAGTAAACTTGTTCCGCTACACGACTTTTTGCTGGGCTTACAATATCAGTTTCTTCATAACGAAGACCTAAGTTTACAAATACGTCGTAGTCGCTAACGTTAAATACCCAGTTGCTAGAAAGGTAAACACTAATGGTTTCTTCTTCTACTTCGTTAGTTGGGAAGTTATCAAAGCTACCAATTCGGTAATAATCACTACCAATTACGTCTTCGGTCAAATAAGCACTTTGACGAGCAAATGCTTCATCAAGGTCATAAGTGTAAGCATAACCTGGCGCTACGCCGTTAGGACCAAATGAAAATTCATCAAGGAATCCGCTTAAATCAACCCTTTCGAACATCGCATCTGGGAAAATTTCAGCGAATGTACCGTTGTTAAAGCCAGGTGCATTGGCGTTATTAGAGCCGCCCCAACCACTGAGTGTTTGTTTAGTGTAAGCCGCACCAAATTTAACGGTTTCAAGACCAATATCTGTATAAGTAAATAATTTACCGTCTAATTGTACTTGAGAAACTTCTGACTCACCTGGTGTTCTGGTAAAAATACTGAAGTTAGAACCAATTTGATTTGGACTTACTTCTTGTGTGCCGTTGTTCCAATTAATATTAAAACCCGGTACATCGCCTTCGCGGAAAAAGTATTCTTTAGTAGATAACTCTGCTGAGCCCAAAATAATACGGGCATTAGAGTTTAAGCCAGGATCTTTGCCATTATCTGTTGTGGTTTTTGAGGTATGGGCATCAAAGTTAAAACTAAGGTTTTCTGTTGCTAACCATTCAACATTAATACCGGTTGCTTTTGAGTCTACCTCGGCAGTTTCACGAAATGCCGTGAATGAGGCATCATCACCAGCTGAGTTATAGTAAATAGCGGTGCCATTTTCATCTAGCTCATAGGCATTACCATTACCACCAAACGAGCCGTTCCAAATACCCCACGATAACGAATTATTACCCGTTGTTGCATTTGAAATTGTGTGATCTAGTGTAAACGTTAAGTTATCTGTTGGTGCAAACTGAAAAGTGGCTTGCGCATTTAAACGTTCACGCTGAATATCATCTTTTGAAAAGCTCACTTCTTGTGGGAAGAAAGCGGCAGATACAAACTCACCATTATCCCCAGCATTTGGATCGAAAAACTGCTTAGCTGGGTTACCATCTGCATCCATTGGACGGTTATCAATTATGTTTTCAGCATCAACCGATAGGTTAGGGTTGACTAACCAAGAGCGTACATTGGCTGCTTGGCGCTGAAAATCACGGCGGTGGTATGAAAAGTTAGCTGAAAAACCAAACATTTCGTCAGCAAAAGTATTGCTGTAAATACCTGCAATTTCAGGTGTTACTTCATCACCTTCTTCTACCGATGTATCGTGAATGCCTTTAGCCATCAATGAAAAGCGCTGACCCGGCTTTTGTAGAGGTTTAGCGGTAACAATATTTACAGTTGCACCAAGGCCACCTGTTGGTGTATCCGCACGCGCTGTTTTCATAACTTCAAGTGAACTAACGCCTTCAGATGATAAGTTCTCAAAGTTAAATGAACGCGTAAAACCGGTGCCTGCCATTTGACGGCCGTTAAGTGTTACAAGGTTAAATGATGGGCCAAAACCACGTACGGTAATTTGGCTACCTTCACCGTTTGAGCGACTTACCGATACACCCGTAATACGTTGTAGCGATTCAGCTAAGTTAGTATCTGGAAATTTACCCATTTCTTCAGCAGAAATGGCATCTACCACGCCTGATGCATCGCGTTTTACGTCCATTGAACGAATGAGAGAGCCACGAATACCTTTTACTTCAATAACTTCTAGTTCAGGTTCGGCAGTATTTTCTTGCGCAGCATAAGCGAAGTTAAATGTGCTTGCAGCGATGATAAGTGACACAGAAGCCGCTAGTGGGCTTTTTTTAAACTTATTTGTGTTCATAATTGCTCTGCTTTTACTTAATTTATTACGGTAAGTAGGTACTTTTAATTTAGTACCTACCACTGAATTAGGGTTTATGGGTTAGCGATAACCACATTGTCGATACGATAAACTGCACCTTCACCTGTTCCCCACGCTGGGAAAACCATCAGTACATTGATATCGCTAATGTCTAAACCTGCATCAAATAATGATTGCACTGTAAACGTGTATGTTTGCCATTGCCCAATAACGGGTACTTCACCTTCAACGCTTTGCGCAAGAGGAAGCTCTACCGCCGTTGCTGCACCTGTTGACTCTATTTTAAATGTCCACACTGAGTCAGGATCATTTGGTGGTGTCACCATTTTCATTTCAAATTGCACAACACCATTTGCTAATATTGCTGATGCATCAAAAGAAACCCCTTCGTCAGCTAAAAAGCCCATTACTGTTGGTGTAGCACCAATAACAAACTCAGCCACTGTGCCGTGTTCAGCATCGTCAGTTTCTTCAGTCGGTGTAGAGCCACCACAACAGTCCCAAATACTCCACATATCTGCGGCAGTATCTTGGAAAATAGTGATTTCATCGCCTGCTGATGCACTCGGATCGTACATTTTAGCGTTATCAACACGGTAAACCGCACCTTCACCTGTGCCCCATGCTGGGAATATCATCACTACATCAATGGCACTAACATCTAAACCTGCGCCCGCTAAGTCAGCGAATGTAAAGGTATAAGTTTTCCACTCACCTACAACAGGTGCATCGCCAGCATCGGTTAATGGAAGCTCTACCGCTGTATCGCCTTCATTAGATTCAATCTTCATTGTCCAAACAGCTGCTGGATCATTTGGATTTGACATTACTTTTACATCAAACTGTAGTACACCATTTTCTAAAATACTTGTTGCATCAAATGGTTTACCACTACCACCGGCTGAGGTGCGAGTATTAAAGCCCATTACAGTGGGTGCTTCGCCAATGCTAAACTCTGCGGTTAAACCGTGTTCTTCATCATCTACTACCTCAATTGGTGTTGAACCGCCACAACAATCCCACATTGGCCAATCTAGATTTTGTCCGTCTGTGAATAGGTCAACTTCTGGGCTTCCAGGTAAATCACCTTCAATCGCAACATTGGTAATTAAATATTCAGCGCCTGCACCTGTTTGCCATGCTGGGAATACCATTAATACATCAATGGCACTTAAATCTAAGCCTCTTTCTTGTAGTAAAGAAAGTGGGAATGTATAGGTTTGCCATTGGCCAGTAACAGGAGTAACACCTTCATTACTATCGCTAAGGGCTACATCGCCGGTATTAGGACCACCATCACCCGCTTCGGCTTTTAATAACCAAGTAGTTGAAGATGTTGGTGGCGTTACTACTTTCATATCAAAGGTGAGTCGACCATTTAAATCAAGTAGAGGTGATGCATCAAATGGAGATGAAGTGCCAGTAAAATCATCAGGGAAGTGACCACCGCGGGTAGAGAAACCAAGCACAGTCCCGTTATTATCGTTAATGTTAAACTTAATTACGTCGCCTTTGTCAGCGTCAGTAATGGTTTCTGGTGTTGTTCCACCGCAACAATCCCATGCGATCCAGTTGGCATTTAAGCTGCCATCAAAAATATCAAGATTCTTTGCAACACCATCACTTGGCGGGGTAGGTACAGGGGCTTTACCTTCAACAAGTGCATCTTCTAGGCTATCGTAACCTGGGCGTACTGTTTCACAGCCTTTACCTGTGGTTGGGTTAGAGGCACATTCGTAAACACGCACGTAATCAATTTCAAAACTTTGACCTTCTGCAAATGCTGCAGCGTCAACGCCTAAGTTATTTACGTTTTCAGGCCAATCACCACCAACAGCATTGTTTAAAATAAGGTAAAAGTCTTTATCAAATGGGGCATTATCCCAATGCGTTGTTAGCTCGCCGCTACCTTGTTCAAAGTATTCAGCAAACCAACCTTTATGCTTTAAGCCAACAGGTTCATCTTTTGAATTGTAACGAACTTCAGAGCGACGTTGAGTGGCGTATAAATAGCCATCTACGTACCAGCGAATTTCGCCTTCTTGCCATTCAATTGCGTAAGTATGAAAATCGTCTGCAGGATTCATCCCTTCAGGGAATGTATACGCTTTACCTGAACTTGAGTTATTTGGCCATTCGCGACCATAGTGAAGTGTGCCATGAATATTAGCTTCAACGGTGCCGTCTTCAGCAACTGTTTTTAAATTTACCGCTTCTAAAATATCAATTTCGCCAGAGCGCGGCCAAGTACCATATTCTTCATCGGTTGGCATCATCCAAAAAGCTGGCCAGCTACCTTGACCCGAAGGCAACTTTGCACGCATTTCAAAGCGGCCATAAGTAAAGTCTGCGTTGTAACGGGTGTTTAAACGGGCTGATGTGTATGGTTTTTCTGCGCCTTCTTCTGCAGGTAAGGCGACTATGTTTAGTACACCGTCTTTAATAAAGGCGTTTTCTTCACTGTCGGTATAACATTGTTTCTCGTTGTTACCACCGCCAGCGCAGTTTAATTCAAAGTTCCACTTGTTAGTATCAATACTAGTGCTGTCAAACTCATCGTTCCATACCATACGCCAGTCAGAGACTGGTTCAGTAGGGTTTACTTTTTCAATATCTGTAGTAGTGGTTGCTGCGTCACCACCACAACCCGCCAGAGATGCTAATGAAATAGCAGCCAAAAGGCGAGTAATGCGTGTTGTTTCAATGTTCATAACTGAACCCCGTTCAACTGATTATTGTCAGAATATAGTGTATTTGTTGATTTTTTCATTTTTGTAAGCGCTTACATTTTTATGTGTGATAAATGTAAGCGCTTACAAATAATATGGGGGATTTTTAACTGGGTCAAGAATTTGTTTAAATAATTTACAATTGATTTACTTTTAACAGGGTATTTTTGTTAACAGGAACGGTTAAACGCCCAAGTAATGTTATAAATAAAGGTTTAAAAGGTGTACATGGGCGTTTTCATTAGCCGTATTGCTATTTTTTAAATGGCATTATTAACAATTGCCACAATGATGAATTTTGTGCGGGGTTTGGGTATTGGCTCAAACCAAGTGCAATACGTTTATCAGGCTGGCTTGCCTGTGATTTATAGCTGCCAAAAAGTCTATCCCACCAAGTTACACTAAACCCAAAGTTACTGTTTGTTTCTTCGGGGTTTTGGCTGTGATGTATGCGGTGCAGCGCTTGGGTGATAAGGATGAGGCGCAGTGGTTTTTCTATTGCGCTTGGCAAGCGAATATTTGCGTGGTTAAACAGTGCTAACCCATTGAGTGTTATTTCAAATATAAGTACTGCAATGGCGGGCACGCCAAGAGCAGTTATGGCGGCAAGCTTTATCAATATGCTAAGACCTATTTCAATAGGGTGAAAGCGCAGCCCAGTGCTTGTATCTACGTGCGCATCAGCATGGTGAACACGGTGTAAACGCCATAAAATTGGAATTTTATGAAATAATCTGTGTTGCCAATAAATCAGTATATCTAGCAACAGCAGGCTAAGTATAATTGCTACTGAAAGAGGCATAGTTAGTTGATTAAACACACCGATACTATGTTCTTGGTTATAAAGCGCGGCGGCGGTTAACCCTAAAGGAACCGCTAACCGAGCAATCACTGAAGAGGTAAATACAAGACCAAAATTCGCAACCCAACGTTTAGTGGCTTTTATGGGCGATTGCCGTGCAGGGGCTTGCCACTCAAGCAGCATCATTATGACTAAAATACTTACAAAACATCCAAGCCGCCACCATAATTCGTTATCCATTGGTAGCCTCCGTTTTACTGATATTAGTTTCTTGTTGTTTTAATGTGTGATAACCGCCATAAATACGGGTGAAAATCGTTATGGCGCAAGCTGCAGCAAATAAGCTGGCCATTATGGCAAAGTGCTGCGGCCAAATACAAAAGGCAACAAATAAGGCAATGGTTTCTGTGCCTTCGGTTAAGCCATTTAAGTAGTAAAAACTTTTATATTTAAATTGTGGTTTGTCGAGTTTAAATTTTTCAGCGGCAATTGCAAAGGCCAAAAAGCTGGAACCGGTACCTATAAAAGTAGCCAGTAAAATAGCACCTGCAATGGCATTTTGTGCTGGATTAGCCAAAATAAAGCCCAGTGGAATCGCTGCGTAAAATAAAAAGTCGAGAGTAATATCTAAAAACCCACCCGCGCTAGAACTTTGATTAGCATAGCGGGCTAATGCGCCATCCAGTCCATCTAAAATTCTATTCAACGCAATGGCGATTAATGCGCCATACCACATTTCAAAGGCAAGTAAAGGCACGGCAAACATACCCACTAAAAAACCAAAAACAGTGAGTTGATTAGCTGTAATGCCGCTTTTATTAATGAGCATAACAACCGGTGTTAGTAGTGGCTTTATAATGGGGGTAACAAATTTATCTAACATACGTATTGCCTTGAATATGAGTCAGGTTTTAAGCATCAGTGCCTAAAGTAATCACTTTGCCAGCTGTTGCCTCGGCGTCACTGTGGTCGTGCGTAACCATAATGGCAGGCAATTTATGCTCGCGTATTTGACTAAACACCAGTTCGCGGGTATCAACACGCAATTGGGTGTCGAGTTTACTAAAAGGCTCGTCGAGTAAAATAGCTTTAGGTTCGCTGAGCAACATGCGTAGCAGTGCAACACGCGCTTGCTGCCCACCAGATAGGCTGTCGGGATGGCGGGCTGCCAACCCTGTTAAGCCAACTTGTTCTAGGGCGTGGTCTATTTTTTCAAGACGCTGTTTTTTATTGCCTTTGGGCATAGCAAAGGCAATATTTCCTGCCACTGTTAAATGCGAAAACAATAAAGCGTCTTGGTAGAGCACCCCAATATGGCGTAAATGCGGGGGGGTGTTACCTATATTTTGCTCATTTAGCCATACTTCGCCTTGTGCCCTAAAGTCTTTGGGCAAACAGCCTGTAAGCCAATTTAATAAGCTTGACTTGCCACTGCCCGATGGCCCCATAATGGTGAGTATTTCGCCGCCATTTACTTGCTCGTTTAAGCTTAGTAACAGCTCGCCTTGACGATAAAGCTGACAATCTTTGATGTGTAATGATGACTGCATTAAATAGCCTTAATGGTTTTATAGTTAAGCGCGCGCTTTAAAAAAGTATTTAGGTAACACCCATGCCACACCAAAACCAATTAGCGGTAATGCCATTTGTAAAATGGCGTAAACTGCACTGGTGCGTCTGCTTGCGCCATTAGCAAGGGTTACGGCTTCGGTGGTAATGGTACTTATACGCCCGCCACTGGCTAAAAGTGTAGATAAATACTGGCCAAAACTAATCGCCAGCCCAAGCGCTATCGCGATTAAAATAGGGGCGAATAGTTGTGGCAATTTAACCTGTAAAAACACTTTGCAGGGACTTGCCCCCAAGCTTGCGGCAACGCGCGCTAATCGAGGGTCTAAACGCCTGTAACTATCGGCAATAGATAAAAAAACATACGGTAAAACAAATAAAACGTGCACAAATATCACATTAAAGAAGGCATGCTGGCTATTGAGCAGTTGTTGTAACCACACAATACCAAATAAAAACGCAATACTGGGCACTAATAAAGGAAGATAAATAATTAACTGTGTCCATTTCGACATGGGTTTCGCGTTTAACTGCTCGGCTTCTAAGCACAGCAATACCATAGTGATAGCAAACAGCGTACTTATTCCCCCTATTATTAAGGTATTAAACAAGGGAGTATGTATTTGTGTAAATGCATGTTGAAAATGCAGAAATACCACGCTTGAGGGCACGGTATCCGGAAAGCGCCAATAGCCCGCGATTGACCACATCACTAACCCAATTAGCGCAGCAACAATAAACGTTAAAATTAGACTTGTGGATGCATGAGTAAACGTGCGGATCAGTTGATGTGCATACTGGCGACGGCCATTAATAAGTGATTGCTTAAAAACTAGAGCAATGATTTTTTCAAGCAATAGCCACGTTAAGAGTAGTCCAACAGTGACCGCTAATTGTAACAGGGCACCCGCCGAGGCTTTTATTCGCAGGTTTAAATCTACATCGTTAAACCAGTGCATTATAGCAACGGCTAAAGTGGGTGGTGTATTTGGGCCAAGAATGAGTGGCATTTCAACGCTGGCGCTGGCATAAGCAAGTACTGCAAAAATAGGTAAACGTAACAGTGGGTATAAACTGGGTAGCACCACTTTAAAAAACGCCACCATAGGGTAATAACCTAAATTAACCGCAATTTGATGCTGCTTGCGTAGCTTTTTGCCAAGTTCGGGTTGCGCCAAAACACCCAATGCAATCAGTAGTAAGAAAGGTAACTCTTTAAGCACAAGCCCAATAATAATGCTCCAGCCAAAAGCGTCGTAAGGTAACGCGCCTTCTGGCGCTAATTGCCAGCCAGTTAACCATGGAGAAAATAAACGAGTAAATAACCCCGATGGCGCAATTAAAAAACTCACCGCAATCGCGGCAGCGGCATGCGGAATAACCAATATTGGACTTAAAATATATTCAATGCGTTTAAGCCACGCACTATTAAAAAACGCGCCAAGCATAATGATCATCAGCACAAACGCGATTAAGGTACTAATAAGCCCTGTTCGTATGCTCAGCCCTACCATGTGTGTTAATCCAGGCGTTTGCCATAATGCGTTAAATCCTGCTAAGCCAATATTTGTTTCATTGAGTGCCGGCGCCCAACCAAAGGCAGGTAAAAGCACGCCGATTACCCCCCCTAAAACGGGTAAAGTAAGCAATGCGACCAAACAGTAAGGACTTATTTTGACCAAAAAGGTAAATAGGCTATTTAAAGTGGGTACTTTATTCATTGACTTACCCCATAGCGCGTTTGCCAACCTTGCATTATGGCATTAACCCAACTTGGGTGAGGCTCACTGAGTGTGCGTTTTATGCTATTAAAGGGCAGCGCACTTGGGTGCGGTTGTGTGGTTTTAAATAAGGCTTGTTGCTGGGTATTTAGCATTGATTGGATCAACACGGTTTTATCGCCCCAAATAGTGGGCTTTTGTTTATGAGCTTGCGCTTGAGGGCTTAATAAAAAATTAGCGACTAACTGTGCGCCTTGTGCATGGCTTGCATTATACGGTATTGCTACAAAATGGGTGTTACTTAAACTGCCATCATGCATAGCATAACTGCGGGTGCTGGTGGGTAAATCAAAGCGTTGTACTGCAGCGGGCACTTCTGGCGCTGAAAAGGTAAACCCGATACTAAGCTCAGTATCGTCAATTAAGCGGCGCATTTGTGCGCCACTTTGCATAAAATGTTTGCCGCTGCGCCAAAGCGTAGGGTGTAATTTATTTAAAAATACCCACAAAGGGTTGAGCACCTCAGTGGTGTTTTTATCTGTAGCTGGCTGGTTTAGCTGTGCTTTTAATGCATCATCGCTGTTGTTATGTAGTACCACTAAAGCGTATTTTAAAAAGCTCATGCCTAAAAAATCAGGCGGCTTTGGGTAACTAAAACGCCCAGGGTTTTGCGCGCTCCAAGTTAATAACTGATTTAGGGTGGTGGGTAGTTGATTCGTTGTGCTGCCATCTATTGCTAGGCTGTCGTAATAAAAAGTGAGCGACGCTTGCCCCCAAGGCGCTTCCATCCCGTTTGTAGGCAAACCAAAATCAAAGTTTACCGCGGGGTTATTATTAGGATCGGTTAATGCAAAATTTGGCAGCGTCTGGGCCCAGTCTTTAAGCAGCAAGTCATGCTTACTCATAGCGGCAAAGTTAGCGCCATTGATCCAAATTAAATCGACACTGCCTTGAACGTGATTATTGGCTGATTTTTCTGCTAATACCCGGCTTACTGCTTCGCTGGTATCGCTTAATTTTACATGCACTAATTCAATATCATATTGCGCTTTGACCTGCTCAGCCACCCATTGAATGTAGGCATTTATTTGCGGATCGCCGCCCCATGCATAAAAATAAACGGGTTGGTTTTTACCTTGGCTTTGGATAGTTTGCCAGCGAGTATCAGAAAAAGAGGTTGCAAGGGCTTTAAAGCTAGCAATTAAAACAATGCACAAAGCAATACTCAAAAAACAGTATCGGCTGAGTATTTGTATTGGCTTAACGACGTGCATTTAAATCCCAGTTGTAATCTAAAAATTTAATTTTCATGTCATTATTTTGCAGCGCTTCTTGTTGAGCGGGTAGCAGTTTTAATGCATCAGCGTATTGTGCTAAAAACGGGTGTAATGTGTTTGCTCCTTTAAAGCCTTGTTCAAAATCACCGCCGTACCATTTAAAAATAGGTGATACATTTAAAGTATTGCCTGTTGCCATGTTGCGGGTGTTGTCTGACAAAAAACGAACAGTTTGCTGGTGTAATTGCTCTTCTAGTTTATCTGCCGAGTAGGCTTCTTCACGAAGTGCAGGGCAACCAATGCTGGCGCAGTTTACTGCAAAGTGAATACGCGGGTCGTTGTATTTACCACTACCACGAATTAACTCATGCTCTATATCATCAAGGCTGCGTGTTTTACCTAGCAGCGAAATAAACTCTTTGCTCCACGGTGAACTAAAAAAGCTACCTAACTCTTTGATTGATTCAATATTAGGGTACTGCGTTAATATTAGTTCAACGGTAAAGGCATTATAGGCATTAATTAAAAACGCCAACTGTTTGTGTTTGTCCCACGTGTTAAATTCACCTGGTGTGATGGCTGTTAACGTATTTAAATATGCTTTTAATTGGGTATGCTCGTGTTTAATTGCAGCGTAATCAACCTCAGTGCTGTGCCCATGATTAATAGCGACCACATGTTTAGTTAATAGCGTGTTCCAACTATCGTGCAGGTTTTGTGCACTACTTTTAAACGCCGTGACCAGTAGTGCACTTAAAACTAAAAGCTTCAATAACGTATACAAAGGCTTAACCTCGGCGCCATGCATGGTATTTTTCAAGCATGTTTAAAACAGTTTGTGGAGCATGGTTACGTTTCCATTCACCAGCGGCATATTTGTTGCCTTCTGCCCATGTTGGGTAGCTGTGAATTGTGCCTAGAATTTTATTAAGGCCAAGGCCGTGTTTCATGGCTAAAACAAATTCAGCAATTAAATCGCCTGCATGCTCAGAAACCACAGTAACTCCGAGTATTTTGTCTTTTCCTTTAGGAGTGATCACCTTAATAAAGCCATTATTGGCGCTCTCAGTAATGGCGCGGTCTAACTCTTCAAACTCAAAGCGGGTGATTTTATAGTCTATGCCTTTATCAATCGCTTCTTGCTCGTTTAGGCCTACGCGGGCGACTTCTGGATCAATGAAGGTGGTCCATGGAATAACACGGTAATCTACTTTAAACTTTTTAAAGTGGCCAAATAAGCCATTAACCGCCGCGTACCACCCCTGATGAGCCGCAACGTGAGTAAACTGGTACGGGCCTACAATATCGCCTGCGGCAAAAATATTAGGGTAGAGTGTTTCTAAGTAGTCGTTAGTTACTATGGTGCGATTAGTTTCTATACCAAGCTCTTCAAGGCCATAGCCTTTGAGGCGTGCGCTTCGGCCAACGGCACACAGTAGCTCATCATATTCAATATCAATTTCGGTGTCGTTGTGTTTCACCACGAGGTACTTTTTACCCTCGCGTGCTTCACAGCGCAGCGCTTGGTGTGAGGTTAAAATATTAACGCCACTATCGGTCAGTGATTGGTGTGCAAAAGCTGACACTTCAACATCTTCTTTGATCATAACGCGCTCAGCCATTTCAACTTGCGTCACACTTGAGCCTAAACGAGCAAAGCTTTGTGCAAGCTCACAACCAATCGGGCCGCCACCTAAAACAACCAGTTTTTTGGGCGCTTCGTCGAGCTCGGCAAATTTGCTCCATAGTGTATCGCTGGTAACGTAACCGGTTTCTTCAATACCTGGCAGTGGCGGTACAAACGGGCGTGCACCGGTGGCAATAACAAGTGTGCGAGCGGTAAGAGTGTGCGTGCTGCCATCGTTAAGTTTAATTTCTACTGTCCACGGGTCAATCAATTTTCCATAGCCTTTTAAAACCTCCACACCTAAATTTGTGTAGCGCTCTATGCTGTCGTGCGGGGCTATATCAGCAATGACTTGATGTACACGTGCCATTACTTTTTTAAAGGAAAACTGCGGTGTAGTGTTTTCAAGGCCATAGTTTTCGCCATGGCGCATTTGCTGTGCTATTTTTGCACTTTTAATAATCGCTTTACTAGGCACACAGCCAGTGTTTAAGCAGTCACCACCCATTTCGCCGGCTTCAATTAAGGTGACTTTGGCTTTTACTGCGGCGGCAATATAGCTGGTAACTAAGCCGCCTGCACCCGCGCCAATAACAATCATGTTACGGTCGAATTTTTTAGGCTTAGTGTAATTTTTATAAACCCGTCGCTTTTTAAACACATTTAAAATCGCTTTCGCAATCAGTGGGAATACTCCTAATAGAGCAAATGACAGAATTAAATCTAGTGACAAAATGCCCGATAAGCGCTCAATTTGTGCAAGCTGAGTACCGGCATTCACAAATACAAAGGTGCCTGCCAACATACCAATTTGGCTCACCCAATAAAAAGTCCACGACTTAATAGCGGTTAAGCCCATTAATAGGTTAATTAAAAAGAACGGAAATACCGGTACTAAACGCAAAGTAAAAAGGTAAAAAGCGCCTTCTTTATCTACGCCTTTATCGATAGCAGCTAAACGCTCAGGAAACCGTTTTTTAATGGTGTCGCGTAATAAATAGCGTGACACTAAAAAGGCAAGGGTAGCACCAATCGTTGAGGCAAACGACGCCACCAGTAAGCCTTCTATTAAGCCAAATAATGCGCCTGCGGCCAATGTTAAAATAGCTGCGCCAGGTAAAGAGAGAGCCGTTACTACCACATAGAGTAAAAAGAACCCGCCAATAACTAACAACGGCGATTGCGCTTTGTATTGGTTAAACTGATCCATCGACCCTTTTAAGCCATCGAGTGTAAGCAACTGGTGCAAATTAAAATGAAAGAACATGCCAATACCGGCTGCTGCAATCAATACTAACAATAGTTTTTTAATCATATTATCTCTTGGGCTTAAAAGTTATGCGTTAGGGTAAGCTTGGCGTTTATTGGTAATTCAGGAAATGCCAATGTTGCGCCAAAATAGCCGCCTTCAAACACTGGACGCCAGTTATCTTGATTTGTGACGTTGTTCACATCTAATCGCAACTTAGTGCTAGGCGTAAACGCGTAGCTGGTATTGACGTTTAACGTGTATTGGTCACGAATTTTCACTGTTTGTAAAAAATCTAGCGGGTAACTCTTTGTATATAAAGCTGAAAAACCTGCCTGCCATTTCTCATTAATTGAATAACTACCATTAACGCTTAACGATTGCTCAGGAATACCTTGTACTTGGCTATTTGAAGGGGCAAACGCTGTATAACTTGGCGCGCCTATACCATTACCGGCAATAATATCTGGGCGTGAGTTATCAAACGCATCAGCAATTTGCGCCGAGTCTTGGCCAGTCGCAGAGTTATCGTAGCGCGCGTCAATATAGCTATAACCTGCACTTAACCAATATGGGTAGGCGTCGTAAAATACTTGGCCTTCAAAGCCTGAGGTACGAATACCGGTATTGCTGCCATCGCGGTTGCGTAAACTACGGCGCTGGCTAAATAGGGCGCCATCAGCATACCAATCGCTGTTGGTAGGCGCATATTTTAAGCCAAATTCTACCAGCGTGTTTTCGGTTGCAAAGTTTTGCGCACTAATCGTGTTGTCACCACCTAAGGTGTTACCACCGGCCATACTATTTGAAGTCGCTTCGTTGTAACTTGCTGCGCCGTAACTTGTAAAATCAGTATTGAGCTTGTAATTAAAACTGATTTGGCCAGATTGCAGTGTGTCGTTAATGCTATCACTGGCTGCTATTTGTCCTTGTGGTGCAATGGGGTCGTGTGCTTCTACGTCATAATAATCAACGCGGTAGCCCACACTGGTACGCAGTTTATTTGTCCACTGTGAGTCTTGTTGTATAGCAAAGCCAGTTTGCCAAGAACGCGAGTCGGTGGTGTCTGATAAGTTAAAATCACCACTGCCATCACCGTTTATATCGTATTGACCACCTGGGGATACAAATACACCGGGGCGCAGCTCAACTAAGCGTGCTTTTTGCGCATCGGTTAATGGAATACGACGGTTTGAAAGTGGACCCGTTAAATCAATTGGCGTGTCGGCCTCGGTGGTAAATTGGCTGTAGCCAAGTACTTTGTTGTAGCGTACATCAAAGGCTAAGATAGTTTGCTGTTCATTATTCCATTGATACGTTAGTTCAGTGCGGTTTTGTGCGGTATCGGCACCATCTATAATTTCAACAAAACTGTTTTGAGCCACTTCATCACGTTTTAAGTGCTGAAAATAACTAATATTTTTAAGCGACGCTTTATCTGAAAGCTCGCGCTTATAAATACTGTGTAGTAGGTAAGTAGTGGCTTCGTTTTGGTTATCAGGGTCGGTAAGTACGGTGCTGCGATCAATGTTAACTAACCCTGTAGGAGATACAATTGAACCCGCTGCGGGTACTGTGCTGCCGTTTGCTTGAACGCCTTGGCCGGTAATGTAAAGACCATGGTCGATGAGTGCTTGAGTAGGGCGGTTAATACCGGCGTTGTCGGTAAACTCAACCTGATATAGCTCAAAGTTAATATCCCAGCTGCTTTTATCATCAGGCAATACTCGCAGTGCTGCAAAAAGACTGTCACTTTTAGTCCCTGAGTAATCGTAGTAGCTTCCATGATCAAGGTGTTCATAACTCACACGAAAACCAATTTTGTCTTTTACAATCGGTGCGGTGTAATCAAGCTGAGCGGTGTATTGATCCCAACGACCCGCAGAGAGCTTCGCTTTACCTTTGTGTTCTTCAGTTGAGGCTTGCTTAGAGTGTAAATTTACAAAACCACCATTGCGCTGGCTTGAACCAAACAATACTGGAGGAGCGCCTTTAACTACATCTATTTGTTCTACCGCGTTAAATGATAGCGGTACACCAAAGCCGTTATTACCTGCTTGGCGACGAGTTCCATCTTGAAAAAGCTCACCTAATTGGCCACGAATAGTGGGTAAGCTTGGTGCACCAAAGCCACTGGCGGCATACGTATTAGGGCTCACAGCAAGTACATCTTGCAAGGTGGTAATGTTAAGTTGTTCTATTAGCTCTTTTGAAATAGGCGTGACTGAACGTGCTATATCTTGCAGTGCTAAATTATCGCCAAAGGGGCCATTTATGGTTGCATCTTTAACAGAAAGTCCTTGAGAATTTAAACTTTGGCCCGCTACTTCAATACGCTCTATAGCATTTTCTGTTACTGGCTTTGTTGTAGCAAAAGCAATAGCGGGTGTATTTAATAAAGCGGCTATAGATACGGCCAAGTATGAATATTTCAAACGTTTTCTCTCTGTAATTGTATGTTGATGGTTATAAAAGACCGAAAGGCTTAAAAATAACTTTCAGCAATTTAACAATATTGTTATTTATTAAAATATTA
>NZ_LYRQ01000043.1:0-41053 GCF_001661605.1 Pseudoalteromonas sp. MQS005
AAAATATTTTTATTTTTTTACAGGCCCTAAAAAAAGCGAACGCAATAATCGTTTTTTTGCACTGTAATAAAAAATGAAATTAGTTACACTAGGGTCAACTAATTTGAGGAGAGCGTTATGTTAACAGTAATTTTTGGCCGTGAAGGCTGCCCTTTTTGTGTTCGCGCTAAAGATGTTGCAGAGCAACTTGCTAATGATCGCGATGATTTTAAATACCGCTACATCGACATCATCAAAGAAGGTATCAGTAAAGAAGATTTAGAGAAGTCTGCAGGCAAACCATGCCCAACCGTACCGCAGATTTTTGTAGACCAAACTCATATTGGTGGATTCACTGAATTTGAAGCTTATGCTAAAGAAAACCTAGGCCTTTACCAGTAATTTTGTAGACAGAGTGTTAACCAGCTCAATTAACGCACAATTGAAGCTGGTTAAATTTCGACCAACATCAAACACATATAAATTAGTTGTAATTTATACAAGCATTTGCCTCGCATTTCCTATACAATGCGCGCCTCTTTAAATTCGTTGAGGCGTATTAATGTCAGAACCAGTCACGTTTGAATCTCTAAATCTTTCTCCTGCAATTTTAAAGGCAGTTGAAGAGTTGGGTTACAAGACACCATCTGAAATCCAAGCTCAATGTATACCGTTATTGCTAGAAAGAAAGGACGTACTGGGACTAGCACAAACGGGTACAGGTAAAACAGCAGCATTTGCACTGCCATTACTAAATAATATTGACCCGTCTGTGAAACAGCCACAGATCCTTGTACTCACACCTACCCGTGAGCTTGCGATCCAAGTAGCTGAGGCATTTGAACAATATGCAAAACACACTCGTGGTGTTGAAGTATTGGCACTATATGGTGGCCAGAGCTACAGCATCCAGCTGAGCGCACTTCGTCGTGGCGCACAGATTATCGTTGCTACACCAGGTCGATTAATCGATCACATAAACCGTGGCACTATCAAGTTTGATGCTTTACAAGCACTTGTACTTGATGAAGCCGATGAAATGCTACGTATGGGCTTTATCGATGATGTAGAAAGCATCATGGAAAAAACACCGCGTGAAAAGCAAACATGTCTTTTCTCTGCGACTATGCCTAAGCAAATTCAAAACATCAGCAGCAAATATATGAATAACCCTGAACAGGTTCATATTTCTGCGCGCAACTCAACTGTATCATCAGTTGAACAAGTGTTTTGGAATGCCCATGTTCATAAAAATAAAGCGATTGTTCGTTTCTTAGAAGCTGAACAATATGAAGGTGCTATTGTTTTCGTACGTACGCGTAACGACACAGTGCAACTTGCTGAATTATTAGAGCGCGAAGGTTTCTCTGCGGCGCCACTTAACGGTGACATGAACCAGCAAGCGCGTGAGCGCACGGTTGATCGTTTAAAAAGCGGCATGCTAAACGTTGTTATTGCAACAGACGTAGCGGCACGTGGTCTTGATGTAGACCGTTTAAGCTTAGTTATCAACTACGACATTCCACAAGATTCTGAAGCCTACGTTCACCGTATCGGCCGTACAGGTCGTGCTGGTCGTACTGGTAAAGCGATTCTTTTCGTTAAGCATAACGAGCGTTATTTACTTAAAAATATCATTCGTCATACTAAATCTGAAATCGCACAAGTTGAATTACCTACAGCTAAAGTTGTTGAAGAAAAACGTATCAATGCATTACAAGAAAAGCTTACGCTTGCTCTTGAAAACAAAGATATTACTTTCTTCAATGAAGTGGCTGCCAACATGGCACAAAAACTTGAGCTGGCTCCTGAAGACTTAGCGGGTGCATTACTGTGTTTAGCACAGCAACAATCACCAATTAAAGTTGAAGAAGTTAAGATTCAACCGCGTGAGCGTAACGAACGTAATGATCGTAATCCTCGTAGCAATGACCGTGGTCGTCGTAACGAACGCCCTGAACGTGGTGGTGAGCGCGCTGAGCGTAAACCACGCGAGCGTAACAGTCGTGATGCAGGTCCTATGGATACATACCGTATCGAAGTAGGTCGTGAGCATGGTGTTCAGGTTAAGAACATTGTTGGCGCAATTGCTAACGAAGCAGACATTTCAAGCAAGTTTATTGGTGACATTCGTCTTCACGACAGTCACAGTACGGTTCAATTACCGCAAAACATGCCTAAAGATGTACTTGATCACTTCCAAAAAGTGTTTATTTGTAAACGCCCAATGGGTATGACATTAACACAAGATCAAGGCCCTTCTGAGCCACGCGGCGAGCGTTCTGAACGCCCTGCTGGTGACAAGAAGCGTAGCTTTAATAAAGAAGGCCAACGCCCTGATAAGCGTAGCGGCCCTCGTAAAGAACGTCGCCCAGTTAGCTTCACGGCTAAGTAAGCAACGACCCTTTAGTAAAAAAACCTTGCCACGAAAGTGCCAAGGTTTTTTTGTGTCTGGAATTCAGCTATCAGCTTAATTTCCGTAACTTGAAGCCGCAAGTCAGTATTAGGCACTTAACTAACAGATTGAATTAAAAATATTTTTTTGTTTTCTCTAACCAGAGATTGCAGTGAAAACAAGGCGAAATTACGCGTCAATAGCTAGCCTATTGTAAGTAAATTCAACGTAATTAGCGTTGAAAAAGCTGATTGAGATAGCTTTATTATCCAAAACTCAGATTACTTAATGTGTATAAACATGTTTTCTTTGATTTTTAAAACAATAAAATTTATGTAAACTAAGCAAAGGCTATAATTCATGGACGAATTAAAAATTGAAAAGAAATTACGACAACTTACTCTTTGTAGCAATAATGTTCCCTATTTTATTATGTATCATTATTCCTATCTTAATGGACTTTACAGATCCACCATTTATCACAAATGAAATATACGACGTTATTTTCTTTATAGCACTCCCTATTATTTGTGGCGTATCATTCATCTATTTAAATATACTTGTATTGAATAAATATAGACGCTGCAGTAAATACAGGGAGCATCTTAAATATAGTTTTTCAGATACAAAAACGAAATTATCATTAATATTCGCGTATCCATTAATCCCTTTGTTAATCTATGCAAGTCTCTATTTTTTATTCTCTGCCCCCATTAAGTTATGGGCTTACTACACGCAAGGCGACTATTGGTATAAGGAATATATCCTAACTGATGTACAAAAGTGTGGTTCTGATTATGAAGATAGTTGTACTCGTTTATATTTTAAAGATCCTAAAACAAACGAAACTCATGATTTTAGATGGTACGAAGATAAGTCTACAATAATCAATAACAAAAACGATTATGTTTATATTCTTGGTGAGGCCAGTTTGTTTGGCTATATAGTGAGAGATTTAGAAAGGTAACTTAGACTTACTTTGAATATTACAGCACTTTTATATAAACCTCACTCGAGTGAGTGAGGTTTATGAATCAAGATTTAAGTTAAGGCGCTACTGCTGGGTACACGTAGCTGGCATCAAGTCCTAATGGGATACCGAGTGCCCAGTAGCCTAGCAAGAAGATACTCCAGCCAATCATAAAGGCAATTGAGTACGGTAGCATCATCGCGATAAGCGTACCTATGCCTGTGCCTTTAACGTATTTTTGGCAGTACACCACCACCAGCGGGAAGTATGGCATGAGCGGGGTGATAATATTAGAGCTAGAATCTCCCACACGGTACGCCGCTTGCGTTAAGTCTGGCGAAATACCGAGTTGCATTAGCATAGGCACAAATACCGGACCTAATAGTGCCCACTTAGCCGAACTTGAACCAACAAATAAGTTTACAAAACCAGTTAAGAAAATAATCCCTACTACCGTTACAGAGCTCGGTAACTCCATTGCTTTTAATACTTGAGCCCCTTCAATTGCCAGTAATGCACCTAGGTTTGATTTACTAAATGCAGCAATAAATAATGAACAAAAGAATGCCATAACAATGTAATACGCCATACCATTCATGGCTTTGCTCATCGCATCTATCATGTCTTTAGAGGTTTTAAAGGTGCCTACGGTAAAACCATATACTGCGCCTGGGATCCAAAATAACAAAAATATCAGCGGTACTATTGATTGCATTAGTGGTGAGCTAAAGTTTGTTAAAGAGCCATCGCTGCTGCGCATCGCTGAATCAGCGGGTGCAGATACATACGCTAATAATGCAATACCTGCAATCATTACGCTACTTGCAATAAGAAAGGCGCGCTTTTCGTCGCTACGCGCATCTTCAAATGCTGGTAGGTCTTGAGTTTCGCCATCAACGGGTGAATTTTTTAAACGTGGTTCAATAATTTTATCGGTGATATACCAACCTAGCATCACAATAAATAAACTTGATGCTGAAGCAAAGCCCCAGTTATTAAGCGGGTTAATGCTCATTGTTGGATTAATAATTTGTGCTGCACTTTGCGTAAAGCTTTGCAGTAACGGATCAATTCCAGATGGAATAAAGTTAGCACCAAAGCCACCACTTACCCCGGCAAATGCCGCTGCAATACCGGCAAGCGGATGACGACCTGCTGCAAAAAATATTACCCCAGCAAGTGGAATAACCAGCACATACCCTGCATCGGTAGCCGTATGGCTCACAATAGCCACTAAAATAATTGAGGGTGTTAGTAATTTTCTAGGCGTTACTTTGAGCATTAATTTAAGGCCGGTATTAATAAAGCCCGAATGCTCTGCAACGCCCACACCTAGCATTGCAACCAGCACTACACCCAGTGGTGCAAAACCGGTGAATGTTTTTACCATAGAAGATAAAAAAGTGGCCAACGAATCGCTGGCAAGCATGTTATTAATGATAATGGCTTCGCCAGTACGAGGGTCTATTGCATCAAATGTGACGCTTGAAAACCACCAAGACAAAAACCAGATTAATAACATGGCAAACAAAAAGATAATTGCTGGATCAGGCAGCTTATTACCTACCCGCTCAACAAAATTTAAAAATCGCGCAACTATGCCCGTTGGCATTGTCGCATCATTATTGTTATTCATTTCACTTGTTCCCTAGAATTTAGACTACGCTACTTTAGCGTATCTAAGGAATGAGGTAAATTTTAACTGAATAAACAAGTTCTTTTTTAGGCACAAAAAAACGCGGCTCAGTAGCCGCGCTATTTTTAATGAATGAAAAAAGCTTATGCAAGAGCTTTTACTTCATCCCATATTCTTACTACGAGTGCTTTATCGTCTTCATTAAGTTCGCCATTGCGATAGGCTTTTACTAGGCTTTTTTCAACGGTGTCGTTTAGCTCAGTAATTTCTAAATTTAGCTCCTCAACTTGGGCATACCCTACCGCTAAATCAAAGTGACCACGTAAATAACCGCCGGCAAATAGCTCATCATCAGTGGCTTTAATCACTAAGTCATCAAAATATTGCTGCGCAGCATCTATGTAATTTACTAAACTCATGTGTTACTTCTCCTCAAGGTGCAGCCCATCTTGATGACCTACTGCATACATAATATGGTCGTTAAACCCACTGGTTACACGGATATAACCACTTAATTCATCATCTAACTCGCTATCGCCGGTGTCGCAAATTAGCGGTCGGCCATTTAAAGCCTGTAATTTGGTTTTAGTAGCCACGACAATAATATTGTCGCGGCCTATCGCTTTAATTAACGCAGGACTGAGTTGTTGATTACCTCGACCAAAAATATGCCCTTGACCGCCAATCAAGGTGATCACTAATTTTGTCTCACGCCCTGTCGTAAGTTCAAGTAATTGTTGCGCTGTTAAGTCTTGGCCTACTAAAGCTTGATCTTCAACTAAATCAACACCGAGCAGCGTATTCTCAAGCCCCATTTCTTCCATCACCGCGCCAACGGTAGAGCCACTGCCCATTACATAGAGGGTATCGGCATCCATTTCACTAACGACATAAGCAGCTATATCTGCTAGCACCAGCTCGTCAGTTTCTTTACCGCCATTTTTAACCGCTTGTACATAGCGCACTTCACTGGGTACTTGCATTTCGCCATAACGTTTTGCTTTTACTGTTCCTTGGCGAAAGGCGACTTCATCAATGTCCATGACATCGGCATCGCTTAGCGTTACCAACTCACCTTTAACTAACATTTCAACTACGCGGCCTGCAGCTTTTGGCGTTATGGCATATACTCCAGAGTGAATTTTACACCCTGCAGGAATGCCCAACACAGGTACAGAGTCTTCTACCGCATGGCAAATATTACGTGCTGTGCCATCGCCACCTGCAAATAAAATTAAATCTACACCTTGCTGCTGTAATAAACGAGCTGCCGCTTCAGTATCGTCACTGGTTGTGGGTGAGCTACTTTGATAAACCACTTGCGTATTAAAGCCGAGTGATTTTGCTGTTTCCTCCCCCATTTCATCATTAACAGTATAAATAGTAATATTTGACTGATGAGGTACAAGCACTTCAAGTGCAGCTTTAGTGCGGCTATTTGATTTAGGCTCAGCGCCTAATGCAATGGCTTTAGCGGCGGTGTCTTCGCCGTCACTGCCTTTTAACGCCACGCTACCGCCCAATCCTGCAACCGGGTTTACAATCAGCCCTAACTTAAACTGCATCTTTTAGCTCCTCGGGAGAATGCCATGAAAACTGCGCAGCATTTAAAGGCCACGTTGTGTTATAAAATTTACACAGTGCTTTTAGTAATCTTGTAGTACGTGGGTTAAATCCGTCTTGCAGCAGCTGTAATAACTTTGCATGTACACGCGATTGAAACGCAAATCGACAGGTTTGTTCACCATTTAAATTATCTACCGATACGTTAAAATCAAATCCCGCGGCCACACTGAGCGCCCACTCTATTGCTTGGGGTTTTACCTCTACAGATTCAAACTCTGCTTGCTGTGAAGCATCGCGCCCGTCGGGGCAATACCAATAACCATAATCTTCAACTAAGCGGCGCTGAGAACCTGCCACTAACCAATGGGCTATTTCGTGCAGCGCACTGGCGTAAAAACCATGGGCAAATACAATTTGATGATAAGGCGTTGTATCATTTGCGGGAATGTAGATAGGCTCGTGCTCACCTTTTACCAAACGCGTATTATAGCTTTGGAAAAAAGTGTGTTCGAAAATAGAAATTAAATCCGCTATTTGATGCATAAATATTTCGTATACTCGTTTGAACCCGATGCTTTATAGCCATATAAAACTAATATAAAGCGCACTAAAAACGAGGCGAATTGTACGTACTTTTCTGCACAAAGTAAAAAGCTAGCGATTTAAAGCGATGTTCACATAAATCTCTTTAAGTTTACACACGCTGAGTCATGCTCATTGTTGTTATGACAAGTATTGAGAGATATCTACCTCATCTATTTGTTCAGCACTGAGGTAGCGTTTAGCGTAATCAAGATAAATACCTGAACTTAAAAACAGTTCAAACACGGCTTTATCAACATGATGATCGGCCACCATTTTGGCTAATATACTCATCGACTCGCTGAGTGTTTTTGCCTTTTTATAGGGCCTGTCGGCCGCCGTTAGGGCTTCAAAAATATCAGCTAGCACCAATACTCGTTCTGGTATCGATAAGTCATCCGCATTGAGTTTACGCGGATAGCCTGTGCCGATTAATGTTTCGTGATGGGTAGAGGCATAACGCGGTACGCGCTCAAGTTCTTTAGGGAACGGCAGTGTATCGAGCATACGTATCGTACTTATCATGTGCTCATTAATTTTAAACCTATCCTCTTTAGTAAGAGTGCCTCTTGAAACTGTTAAATTATAAAGCTCCCCTAGGTTATATTTATATTTACATGGGGCAATTTTAATCCCTAAACGCTCATCATATTCAATCGGCTTATCATGAGGAATTAAGTGCCAAGGTTTATCACTGAGTAATTTTTCTGTGATGGGAAGCGTGTCATCCGTCCCTTCATAGCGATACATTTCTACTGGTGAAAGCCCTAACTTATCGTCAAAATGACGCTGCCAAGTAATATTACTCAACGCAGTTAAACGCTCAAGGGCAGCTTCTGTGATTTTTTCGCCGCCAATATTACATTGTGCAATAAAAGCAAAGTCGTCCAGCAACTGTAGCTGTTTAGCTGCCAACTGCTTGGTTAAGTCGAGCTGATTTTGAGGACTGTGTTGCAATGATTTATAGTAATCAAGTTCGGCATCTCGCCAAAGTACCTCAAAACGCGTTCTAATTTCATGAATACGATTATAAATAGTCTCCAGCTTAGTGCCTTTATCAACTATGTGCTCTGGAGTGGTTATTTTACCGCAATCATGTAGCCAAGCGGCTAAACTAAATTCTTCAACCTCATCATCATTTTTAAACTTAAACCCTTTAAAAGCGGGTAACTCTGACTCTGAAGCGGCCTTAGCAAGCTCAATACCGAGTTCAGGTACGCGCTCGCAATGCCCCGCTGTATAGGGAGATTTATCATCAATGGCTTGTGCTATTAACTCGATAAACGACGCCATGAGTGCTTTTTGACTGTCTTCATGTTGCTGTATCGACTTACTCATATCAACCATAGAGTAAGCTAACGTATTAATTTCTTTAATATGACTTTTTAAAGTCGAGACTTGTTTAAACTGCCGATTTTTAATTTTATTGTTTTCACCCACCAGCGTTTTAATAGGACCGACAATGGGGGATGCAAAAAACCACGACACTGGTAACATCATAATTAAGCAGGCAACCGTAATTATTATTGAAAGCTTTATTTTTTCTCTTGTGGAGCTCAATACATCTTCTTTAGAAACCATAATGGCTAAATAGCCCGTACTAGCTAGCGCTAAATAATCAGATAGTGGCTTAATAAAAACATACTGTTCTTTACCATTAATTTTCACTAACTGTAGCTTAGAGAAGTTACTATCATCATCCAATAAAGTGATTAATTGCTCATCAGGAACAGTGCCTACAATTTTTGATTTTTTCCCTGAGTTAGTATTGAGCCATTTATCACTAAGCTGTTGTTTAAATTGCAGAGGAAGTTGCGTGGCGGCGTAATCAAACAAAGCTTTTAATTGTGCGTCTTGGTTTTGAAACAATAAATGGTAGTCATTTGAAAAAAGCGCGGCACTGTTTTCATCAAGCGGATTGTACTGGATCCCCTCAATAAAAAATTGCTGCTGTATATATTGCAATACGGCTTTGCTGTCTATTCCCGCATAAGTATCACCATTGGCAACATGCATTAACAACGCCTTTGTGTTGGGAACTTCCACGAGGTTAATTTCTGGAAATTGCGCTCGTAATATTTTTACAATTGACCAGCCCTCTCCCACCGCAACTGACTTACCAGCAAGTTGCTGCATATGGGTAATTGGTGGATTGTTTTGTTGATTAACAATACTTAAAGGCAAAGTTACCATGGGTATACTGAGCATACCCAATGTATTATTCGATGCTGTATTAAGTACCGGATGAATCACATCTATCTGCTTATTTTCAAATAAATTAAGTAATTCTTGCCAACTGAGTCCATTAATATAATTAACCTTAATACCCAACAGTTCAGCAATCGCATTTATATATTCAACACTGTAGCCTTTAGGCTTACCACTGACACTAAAATCCATAGGTGCCCAATTGGTTTCATTTGAAACTGTGATAGTAGGATATTTGGCAACTATTTTTTGCTGTTGCTCATCCAGTATTAACCGATTTAGCCTTGCCTCAACCGTTGAGCTAAAGGGCTGATTTGAGGCAATAATTTCTCCTTCTCGGTTATAAATAAGTAACTGTGTTGAGCTGTGCATCTCCAAACGCTGTTGCTGTTCGATTAAATAATTAGACATGTTATCAACGATAATCCCTAAGCCAAGCACATGGTTTTTACCCGCTATTTTAATCGAATACGTTTGCCCAGAGGTTTGTAAATGGGTAAATAGATAAGGCTTGGTTTTGTTTACTTGCTGTGAGTTTGCTTGCTTAAACCATGCTTGCTCGCGGGGATCAAAATACGTCGGTTTTTTGGTTTTTTCTCTTAAGCTAAATGACGCATCAAAATAAAGCGTTTGCTGTATTCTTTGCCCTTCTTCAGATTTTATTTGAATAACGACCCAGCGGTCATTATCAGTTGCACCAAGGCGCTGACGAACCATCGCACTACTTTCAAGATTAATAACCTCAAAAAAGTCACCATTGTTATAGCCCATATAAAAAGCATAAAACAAAGGGTTCAAATCCATCATTTCACTTAATACATTTCGTAGCTCTGTTTTATCTGAAAGGTTTTCACCGACTAACGAGGTGTTTTTTACCATCATATATAAAGTATTTTCAGATTTTTCATTAATGCGTGTTAGGTAATCAGCAACCGATTGAGTGGTCATATTAAAGTGTTGCACATTCGACTCGAGCGCCATTTTTTCACTGAAATAATACTGTAAGCTTGTAGCTATAATAGCGGTAATAGACGTTGCCAACACAAATACTGCCACAACCGTCAAACGAATAGAAAAGCGTACTGTTTTTGTTAACTTTTTAAGCGCTTTAAATATCATTGAACGTTCCTTGCGACACTTTTAAAAGCAGTAAATATACGTCGTTGAAAATTGCAATTTAGCAATATTCAAAGCCTATGAAGTAAGTTAATCATTAATTGTTTGAGCTAAAATAATATTAGTCACAAAATCAGAAATTTAAAAACTTTATGCCTTTATTTACTGAACACCTAATTGCGCTTACCATATGCAAACTAAAAACCTAAATGAATACACTCTTATGGTTAAACAACACACCACTAAAGCATGGCCAGTTAGCATTCTTACTTTTTTAGCGCTACTGAGTGCCTCTGCCAATAGTTATGCAAAAAGCGTGAGTATTAACGTGTTTGCTATTCCCTCTTCGCCAATTGTTGAGCTCATGGCTACAACCAGCAATGAACTAGCCAAACAGCAAATAACCACGTTTTATCAGCAAGGCTTACCCGTGCATGCCACATTATATTTGACTGATTATCCGCAAGAGGCACAAAATGAAATTAAGCAGGTGGTGGAGCGTATTGTAAAGAAACATCAACCTTTTGAAATTAAAGCCAATGGGTTTAGTGTATCTGCCAGTAATTGGGCCTTTATAGACTTAGAAAAATCTTATCAGTTACAACGCTTAGCCGATGAAGTGACACTTAAACTTGAGCCACTTCGCGATCATCAAGCGCCAGTTCCAAGTTGGGTAAAGCATTACCCTAATAAACTCGTGGCCTTTGAGCGTTATGGTAGCCCAAATGTGTTTCAAAACTTTCAGCCACATTTAACCCTACTTGCAAATGAGCAAAACCCTGCATTGGCTGCGTTTAATAAAGTCATGCAAGCTGAGCCACCGCAAGCACAAGGTGAAATAATTGGGATTGGAATCGGAATTTCTGATCAGTTTGGGCAACAAAAACAGGTCATCGCTAAGTACTTCTTTGATACCAAATAAATAATTAATAATGGGAGCTAATTACACATTTATTAACTTAAATAGTTTATGGATTTGTGGTTAGCTTATCGCTTAAATGCTTTTTAAGTATGCGGGTATTGCGCGTATTTGCTTTGAACATGGCATCAAAAATATCACCAAAAAATGGAATAAGCCCACTTACAAAATCAACTAACATGTTTAAAATAATCCGGCTTTTTACTCGCTTACTAACACCTAATCGCTGCGCTTCAATTAGTACATACCCAGATAAAATAAGCCCGGCTAAATCGCCTACCACTGGCAATAGCCCAATCAATGATTCGACACCGAAACTAAATTTTGTAAACGGAATATCAATGCTGCTGTCGGTAAAGCGGCTAAACTCTTCAAGCCGTTTTATGGTGGCTTTATATTCAGCTTGTGTAACGTGAGATTGATTATTTTTTTGCATAATGACTGCTCTTTATTTTTAGGTGCGCTAAGCACATGGAAATTATTGAGCGGCAATAAAGATGTATAGCCAGTACATAATAAACGCGCTAGTGCGCGTTTATTATTAATTTATAGTAAAGCGCGCTTAAATAGCGCCTTTAATTGGCCCATGTTCGTGGTTTACATGCGGGTTTTGACCGCGTTGACGTAGTAAATGATCCATTAAAGTAATGGCCATCATTGCCTCAGCAATCGGAATAGCACGAATGCCTACACAAGGATCGTGACGACCTTTGGTGATCATCTCGACCGCTTCATTTTCGGTATTAATACTATTACCGGGAATGGTAATGCTTGATGTTGGCTTAAGCGCAATCGATACGATTATATCTTGCCCTGTAGAAATACCTGCCAATACGCCGCCGGCATGATTTGAGGTAAAACCATCAGGGGTTAACTCATCACGGTGCTCTGAGCCTTTTTGCTCAACCACATCAAAGCCATCGCCAATTTCAACGCCTTTTACAGCGTTAATACTCATTAATGAATGGGCAAGTTCGGCATCTAGCCTATCAAATACCGGCTCACCTAAACCAACTGGCACATTTTTAGCGACCACTTTGACTTTCGCGCCCACTGAGTCGCCTTGCTTTTTAAGCTCGCGCATATATTCATCGAGTGCTTCAAGCTTGCTAGTGTCTGGGAAAAAGAATAAGTTATTTTCCACCTCATCCCAATCGTAATTTTCGGCTTTAATTGGCCCTAATTGGCTCAAACACGCACGTACTTCAATACCATGAAATTGCTTTAAATACTTTTTAGCAATAGCGCCTGCGGCAACCCGAATAGCGGTTTCGCGCGCAGATGAACGGCCACCACCACGGTAATCGCGAAGGCCGTATTTGTGCCAGTAGGTATAGTCACCGTGGCCTGGGCGAAATACGTCTTTAATTTTGCCATAATCTTGTGAACGTTGATCGGTATTTTCAATTAATAAACCAATGCTAGTACCAGTGGTTTTACCTTCAAAAACGCCCGCTAAAATTTTGATTTGGTCGCTCTCACGGCGCTGCGTGGTATAGCGACTTTGCCCAGGTTTGCGTCTGTCTAAATCGTGTTGTATGTCGGCCTCAGTGATTTCAAGGCCTGCGGGCGTGCCATCCACTACGCCGCCTAATGCAACGCCGTGGCTTTCGCCAAAGGTGGACACTTTAAATAACTGCCCTATGCTATTACCTGCCATTAACTTTCCTCATTCCTAATGACTTATAGCCGAGGATTAGCTCGGCTATTGTTTTGCCCAGCCATTTCGGATGAATGGCTAGTATTAATTGTTACTGTGCAAAGTAGGCATCTAGTTGTTGTTTGCTAATAACAAACACCCCTAATCCGCCTTGTTCAAACTCAATCCATTCAAATGGTGCGCCTGGATACAGTGCATCCATATGTACCATAGAGTTACCTACTTCGACAAATAACAAACCGTTATCTGTTAGATGCTCACTAGCTTGATCTAAAATAGTACGTGTTACATCAAGGCCATCGTGTCCCGATGCTAATCCTAGTTCTGGTTCATGGTGGAATTCACGTGGTAAATCAGCCATATCTTCAGCATCAACGTACGGCGGGTTTGCTACGATTAAGTCGTATTTTTGCCCAGGTACACCACTGAATACGTCAGACTGAATCGGTAGTACGCGATCACTTAGTTGATAGTCAGTGATATTAATATCAGCCACTTCAAGCGCTTCATAGGATATATCAACCGCATCAACTTGCGCATTTTCGAACGCTTGTGCCAAGGCAATAGCAATACAACCTGAGCCTGTACATAAATCTAAAATACGCCCTACTGACTCTGGTTTTTCTAACCAAGGGGTGAAGCGATTATTAATAAGCTCAGCAAAAGGCGAGCGAGGAATTAATACGCGTTCATCCACATAAAATGGCATGTTAGCAAACCATGCAATGTTGGTAAGGTAAGGTACTGGGGTAAAATCGTTAATGCGCTCGGCAATCAAGCCCGCTAAACGATTTTTTTCAGTACTGGTTAAACGCGCATGCATCAGCTCTTTGGGTGCATCGATAGGCAAACTAAGCGCTGGTAATAACAAACTTACCGCTTCATCCCATGCGTTATCGGTGCCATGACCAAAGAAAATACCGCTACTTGCAAATTGACTAGTTGTCCAACGAAGCCAATCGTGTAAGGTTGAAAGTTCTGCAACAGCTTCATCTAGGGTTGCTTCTTCTATTAGTAATTCACTCATCAGTATTATCTGCCTGCTACTTTCAAAAAAAATAAACTCAATCGGGGCGCATCATTGGCCCCATGATTGCCCTATTGTATACCCAAGCCACCTCTAGGTGCGAGCGCAGTTAGTGTTAAAAGCGATTTAGGTAAGGCTTTGATTGCAAATAATAGTCACTCTATTGTTCAAATCAATAACGCAGTATAAATCGCTTTTTAACTAACCCTAATGGCGCTGTACTATGCACCTCAAAGCTGCTTGGGTATCACACCTTTTTACTCGATTTTTACCGCTTTTTTGTTTAGACTGCCGCTATGAAAAAAGATCCCCACTCAAACAGCCTAATTAGTCCTGACGACATTGACTTGTTCCGTCAAAGTATCAGTGGTGCGCGTGTATTTAAACAAGACACTCACCGTTTTAGCAATAAACCTAAAGTGTCACAAGCGAAGCAATTTGCCCAGCAAAAAAAGCAACAACAGTCAGAATTTTTCTTTTCTGATGAATATGTGCCCGATATAGACACACATGGTACCGTTAATTATGTGCAACAGGGTCAGGATCGTTTTTTAGCCAAACAACTTCGTCGAGGAGATTTTATTCCTGATTTAACCCTCGACCTGCATGGCTTAAATAAAGAGATAGCCAAAGATGAACTCGCAGGGCTTATTCATGAGTGTAAAAAAAAGCATTACTATTGTGCCTGTGTTGTACACGGAATTGGCGGCCATATCCTCAGGCATAAAGTACCGCAATATTTAGTGCAACACCCCGATGTAATTGCTATGCACCAAGCTCCGCTTGAGTATGGCGGTAAAGGGGCGGTACTCATATTAATTAACTTACCGCAAAGTGATGAGTTTAGACGCTGAGCACTAGAGCCAATCAATAAGAGTCTTTTTTAGTGCATATATTTTCGATTATATTTCCGCTTATTTTTATTGTGTTATGCGGCTACATAGCAAGCCGAAGTCAGTTTTTAGAACGCATTCATATAACAGGGCTCAGTAAATTTACTTTTTACATTAGTGTACCCAGTTTTTTATTTTTAAATATGGCCCAGGCAGACCTAAAAACCAGCGTGAGCTTAAATGGCTTTTTAAGCTTTTATATTCCCGTTATTTTAATTTATTTTTTTGCGCTCATTATTGACCGCTACACTCTCTCTAAACATCCTCAATATGAACGTCACAGTGTATTTGCCCTTGGCAGTAGTTATTCAAATACCGTATTGGTGGGCTTGCCCATTATTATTGCAGCATTAGGTGAGCAAATGATGGGCATTATTTTTATGATCATCACCTTTCATAGCGCGCTATTGTTCACCCTTACCTTTTTAATTAGTGCAAACAGTACCAGTCATGTGTTTTCTTGGTCAACATTTGCCAAAAATATGCTACTCAACCCTGTCGTATTGAGTATTAGCACGGGTTTGTTGGTAAATTTAGCAGGGATTACTTTATTTGCTGATTTAACTAATGGCTTAGCGCTTTTAGCTAAACCTGCCATTGCCTGTGCGTTATTTGTTTTAGGCGCAAACTTAGCTTTTTATAAAATTAGCGATAACTGGCAAGCGGCAGCTATTGCCAGCCTGTTAAAGCTAGTTATATTGCCCGCCTTAGTATTAGTGTTAGGCTCACATGTATTTGCTATTAATGAGTCACTCTTAAAAGTACTCGTATTATTGAGCGCATCCCCCTTAGGGGTTAATGCGTACTTAATTGCATGCCAAATAAAACAACATCAAGATACGTTAGCCAGTGCGGTTGTTTTATCGACAGTTTTGAGTGTGGTGAGTTTTAGTATGTGGTTAACAATTCTACTGTAGACAAATACCTAAAAGTATTGGCATTTATCTAACAGAAAGTGGCTTAGCTAAATGCTAATATACACACTATGCATCTACATTCGCTGGTGCATTGATGGTGATATAATCACTTTTATGGCGAGTTTCATCATAACTAATTTGTGCAACAGCGCCGGTATTAAAAATAGGCATGTGCCCAGCACACAACTGATCAACCAAATAGCTCACCATAGGCATATGGGCAACCACAAGCCAAGTATCGCATTCCGGATGAAGCGCGATTAACGTTTCTAAATAATCTGCAGCAACCTGCGGGTTACCTTCAGGAATAATATCTTGGCAGGTCTCTTCAAATAAAAAGGTATTATTTTTTTTAACACCCTCAGCTGTTTGCTGCGCTCTTACATAAGGACTCACTAATAACCCCGTTGGAGCATGCTTTTTTTGTAACCACAGCCCCATTTTTTCTACCTGCTGATGGCCCAAAGGAGTCAAATTTCTACTGACATCATCAGAGTGCATCGGTATTGCTTCACCATGACGCATTATCAAGATTGTTTTCATAAAAAATCAACCAATTAAAGAATATAAAACAGTAGCCAGTTTGCTCGAATTTCCGCTATATTAATAACTCAAACCTATTTATTTTCTTAAAATAGTTCTTTCATGATGTTCAGGTAAATAGCATTGCATTCCTGAAGTTATCATCTGTTGTTAACAATTATACGTTTAGTTTCAGGAGCATCATTTGAAAATCAGCACCAATGATAACAGAGCTTACCGCACACTAACACTGGACAATGGTCTAAAAGTACTTTTAGTGCACGATCAAGACTCAGCAAAAGCTGCCGCATCCATGGCTGTTAACGCTGGTCACTTTGATGATCCGCTTGATAGACAAGGCCTAGCGCACTTTTTAGAGCATATGTTGTTTCTAGGCACTGACCTTTATCCTGAATCAGGAAGTTTTAATAATTTTGTCTCGCAGTCTGGTGGCAATACCAACGCGTGGACTGGCACAGAGCATACCTGCTATTTCTTTGATATTAATAACCATCATATTGAAACAGCATTAGCACAATTTAGTCGGTTTTTTATAGCGCCCACACTAAACCCCGCTGAAACAGAAAAAGAACGTAATGCTATTGAGGCTGAGTTTAAATTAAAAATTAAAGACGATGGCCGTCGAATTTATCAAGTGCATAAAGAAACGGTTAACCCAGAACATCCTTTTGCCAAGTTCTCAGTGGGAAACTTGCAAACATTAGCAGATAGAAAGCGCTGTATTAGTGATGAATTACGTGACTTTTTTAATAGGCATTACCAAGCTCAGTGGATGACTTTAGTGATTTGTGCCAATGAGTCATTAGATACACTTGAGGCATGGGCAACCCAGTATTTCTCCCAGATAAAGGGAGATAAACACCAATTAAAGCCACCTATAGAGGCGCCGCTTTATCGCAGCCAAGACTTGGGTAAGTTGCTTCATATTGAACCACACAAACATGTACAAAAGCTGATTATTAGCTTTGCCATGCCAAACATTGACGATTTTTATCGTCATAAAACGGTCAGCTTTATTGCGCACTTACTAGGTTATGAGGGGCAAGGCTCGTTGTATTCTGTGCTTAAAGAGCAAGGTTGGATCAATGCCCTCTCTGCAGGTGGCGGAATTAATGGCAGTAATTTTAAAGACTTTAATATTAGTATGGCGCTGACCGATGAAGGCATTGAATACTACGAAGATATTATTGAAATGGTGTTTGAATACATTTGTTTAATTAATAACAACACCAGCAAATTACCTCGCCTATATCAAGATAAGCAAAAACTATTACAAATCGCATTTGATAACCAAGAAAAGTCTCGCCTAATTGATTGGGTCAGTAATTTAAGTATTAACATGCAACATTACGATGAAGTTAATTACTTACAGGGTGACTATTTAATGGAGGGCTTTAAAGCCAGCACGCATGAAATGGCTATGCAGTGGTTAACTCCGCACAACATGCGTTTAGTGCTTATTCATCCTGATGTAGAGCCTGAACACACAGCTGCTTGGTATAACACCCCCTATAAAATTGAAAAATTGTCGCTACATTGGCTCGAAGCACTTGCACAGATTAGCCAGCCACAAAGTGAAATGCTATTGCCCACGGCTAATCCTTATTTAGCTAAAGATGTCATTTTATATCCGGTTGAATCACAGCAACGACATCCAACATTACTGGTAAAAGAAGCAGGCTTTGACTTTTGGTTTAAACAAGACGCCACCTTTAGAGTCGCCAAAGGGCATTTTTATTTAGCCATGGACTCTGACTTTGCAGTAAAAGATGTGAAACATATGGCACTGACGCGGTTATTTTCAGATTTATTCATGGACAGTGTTGGCGAACAGTTTTACCCAGCGGAACTTGCGGGCTTAAGTTATCACTTAACCTCTCATCAAGGTGGCTTAACGCTTCACACTGCGGGGCTTTCTTCAAGCCAACTCGAATTAGTCGATCAGCTGATTGATGCACTATTTAACGTAAAAATTTGCGCCAAACGCTTTGCAGAATATAAAAAGCAATTAGTTAGACACTGGCGTAATAGCAATCAAAACAAACCCGTTAGTGAGCTATTTAGTATTTTAGGCGCTAAAATAATGCCGTGGAATCCTCAGCCTGACGAGTTAGCAAATGCACTCAAAGACACCTGTTTCCATCAGTTTAATGAATTTAGACAAGCGTTTTTTAATGCCCTTCATGTTGAGTCTTTTTTACATGGTAATTGGCAGCAAAATGATGCGCTTGAGTTTCAAAAGAAGGTCGCCCAGCACCTTAAAAAATCAGCCGTTATCGACGATTTAAAGCGCCCACTTTATGAAATTACTAAAGTGACCCGCTACGAGCTTGAACTTGCCTGCAGCGATAATGCCATGGTGATTTACTACCAAGCACAAAGCGATGACGTTATTGAAAAAGTGAAAATGATGGCGCTAAATCATTTAATTAATCAAGATTACTTTAATGAACTCAGAACCACGCAACAACTCGGTTATTTAGTAGGCGCAGGATACGCTCCTTTTAATACCCGTGCTGGTATTGCCTTTTATATACAATCACCAAAATTTGAGCCCACCACGTTACTGCACAGGCATAATTTATTTATTAGCCAGTATTTAGCAACAATTAATGAACTAACAGAACAAGACTGGCTGCAACAAAAACATGGATTAACAACCCATATTGCTGAAAAAGACAAAAATTTGCGTTTACGTTCACAACGTTTATGGCTTGCTATAGGTAATGGCGATCATCGGTTTAATATGCAGCAACGCCTGCTGGATTCTTTAAACGCATTAACGCTTGAAGATTTAAAAGCCTACGCCGCTGAAATTTTTAATGCAGATCGCCCAAGATATGAGCTTTTAAGTGCCAAATCTGTGAATTTGTCTGAGAAACTACCACTTTATTCGCATTCTCTTTGACTCTTGCTCGCGCTTGATTTAGATTGTCTTTTGTTAATAAGAAGTAAGACAATGAAAAAAATAAAAATAATAAAATACATTCTATTGTTGGCCTCTTTGGCCACAGCCTACTCAGCGAGTGCATTCGAGTCATCGTTTAACTTGAATTTAAATGCGTTGGTCGTGAGCGTGTGCGCAATAATGTCGTTAGTTGTGGTTTATTTGTTAACTATTGTTCACTCACTCAAGCGTTCACACTCTCAATTACAGCTTTCTGAAAAACGATTAAAAAGTACCGTAGAAGGCAGTGGTGATACTCTATGGGATTGGAATATCAAAACCGGTAAAGTTATTCGTATCAATGACAAATACGTGATGAATAGTAATAACCTAGTAGAATTTCCACCGAATAAAAGCTTGATCCACCCCCGCGATTTAACCCATGTTGATTACCTACTAAAAAAACACTTTGCCGAAGAAAGTACTTTTTTTGAAGCAACTTATCGTATTAAAGACAGCTTTGGTAAATGGCACTGGGTGCTCGACCGCGGAAAAATCATTGAAAAAGACGCTAACCTAAGCCCACTGCGAATGACTGGCACAGTCAGAGATATCTCGCAGTTAAAATCAACGGAAGATCGACTTAACTTATTTGCAAAATGTGTTGAGTCACTCACTGATGCGCTGGCCATTTATGATAAAGATTTTAGGCTTGTGGATATTAATCCCAGCTTTTTAACTTTGTTTGGCGGCGTACGCGAGCAATACCTAAAGAAAGAGTTTCATTTAGCCGGTTACGACAAAAGCTATATAGAATCCATAAAAAATACCGTTAGAAAGCACGAACATATTCAAGAAGAAGTAAAGCTTCGCAATAGCGATCATGCTCTGCTGCCATTTGAAATTTCAATAGATGAAATTAAAAACGCACAAAATCAAATAACCAATTATGTGGTGGTGTATTCAGATTTAACCGAACGTAAAAAAACCGAATCTGAACTGAATAATTTATCAAACCGAGATCGCACCACCAGCTTACCTAACCGTAATTTGTTTTTTTCTGACTTACAAAAACTCGCAAAGCAGCACTCTCATCATGCATTACTCGTATTTGATTTAGATAACTTTAAAAAGATAAACGACTCATTAGGCCATCAATTAGGTGATAGTTTACTGGCAAAGCTTGCTATGCGTTTAAATAAGCTCACCCGTGAAAATGACGTATTTTACCGCCTTGGCGGCGATGAATTTGCGCTAGTTATGTCAAACACCAACGATATTCTCACTATCACTCGCATGGCTAAACAGTTTTTGGCGGCCATAGCTACACCATTTAAAATGGCAGGCCATGAACTTGCTATCACCTCAAGCGTTGGTATAGTGTTGTTCCCCGAAGATGGTAACACCCCCGAAATACTATTAAAGAACGCCGATACTGCGATGTATCATGCTAAAAAGAAAGGCAATAGCTACCTGTTCTTTAATGACACCATGAACCGCCAAGCAGTAAAACGACTGCAAATAGAAAACCTAATGCGCTTTGGCTTAAAAGAAGATCATTTTGAGGTGTATTACCAGCCTAAAATGAATATTCGTACTGGTAAGCTTGCTGGAATGGAAGCGTTGGTACGTTTTATTACCCCGAAAAAGGGGGTTATTAGCCCAGGGGTATTTATTCCAATTGCCGAAGAAACAGGGCAAATTATTGAAATTGGTGAAGTAGTTTTAAACAAAGCTTGTCGCGATGTAAAACAGTGGTTAGATGCAGGCTTATTTAATGCCCGTGTTGCTGTTAACTTATCAGCAAAACAATTTAGCCTACCCGATCTAACCTCGCGCATAGATGTGATTTTACAAAAAAATGAACTGCCTTCGTACTTTTTAGAGCTTGAGATAACTGAAGGCACCGTAATGGACGATCCACAAGAAGCCATTGCGATTATGCGCTCTTTAAGTGCCCGCGGAATTCACTTAGCAATGGATGACTTTGGTACCGGCTATTCATCACTTGCGTATTTAAAGCAGTTTCCACTCAATACGCTTAAGGTAGATAAAGCCTTTATCGATGATATGAAGACTGAACGTGGCCGCAATATGGTGGACTCTATCGTCACTATTGCGCATAACCTTGATTTGCATGTAGTTGCCGAAGGGGTGGAGCAAGCGTCACAAATAAGCATACTTGAAGAGCTAAACTGTGAAACACTGCAGGGTTATTACTACTCTAAACCACTCTCAAAAGATGAATTTACTGCGTTTTTAAAACAACAACAAAGCCAATCAAAACTCAGTTTAATTAGAGCGACCAGTTAAGCACGCCATAGACACGCATTTACACCTATATTGCGTATCAATGCACGTCGATAATGTATATTAAACAAGCACCAAGCAACAGGACCAAACACGCCACCTAAAAATAACCAGCGTTTAACAGGCATGCCCTTTTTAATGGTTTCTAAATACATAAGCGCTATAAATACACCGCTAAGCAAAATAAATAACACCACCACCTCAACCAGCTCAAAAATAAGGCGCGTATAATAGCGTTAAATTGGCTAAATTTGAAGCAACGCATGCTGCTAATCAGCAATAATGCTGAATCAATTTGAGGGGCAAATCAGACACAAAAAAGCCGAGCAACTTAAATACTCGGCTAATCATCATAGATTTATAGCGGCTTACTTGTCAGCACGGCCCATAAACTTATGCTCTGCAGTATTAATACGGATGCGATCGCCCGTAGAAATATGCTCTGGCACTTGAATAGTTAAGCCGGTTGATAAACGAGCAGGCTTTGAACGCGCGCTGGCTGAAGCACCTTTAATTGAAGGGTCGGTTTCCTCAACTACAAGCTCAACACTTGAAGGAAGATCAAGCCCAACTGGCGCACCATCAATCACAATAACATGCACGCCTTGGGTCTCTTCGTTAACAAACTGAATCTCTTCAGCTATCGCGTCTTTAGCCAAGTTGTAAGGCGTGTAGTCTTCATTATCCATAAAGACATACTCATCGCCATCAATGTACGACAGCATCGCTTCACGACGGGTTAAATCTGCAAGGTTAAGCATGTCGCTGTCTTTAAATGTTTCGTCAACTTTGCTACCCGTGACCACATCGTATAAACGCATACGGTATAAACTACCACCGGCACGACCTTGTGGTACAGAACGTACGATATCTTTTACTACTAATACACGGCCATTAAAGTCAATAGCCGTCCCTTTTTTAACATCACTTGCCTTTGGCATGGGTGAATTCCTATTGTTTTTTTGATTGCGAGAAACATACCACGAAACTGATTTTGTTCAACAATAAAGTGATATGATTAGCTTCTTACTTCGTACTGACTCATAAATCTGTAATTTAGACTTAAACTCGTGTTATCTAGTGGCAAAAAGCTGCTATGGTTAAGTTATCGATTATGACCTCAAGGAATGGCTCATGAACCAACAAACTGTACATACCTATTTAATGAACAAGCCGTTAGTTAAACTAACCCAGCCTTTTGCTAAAGATGTTGATGTGTATAAAGTAAATCATAAAATGTTTGCCACTCTTGCACTTAGCAATGAGGGTGAAACCGACGAAAATGGCGAACCTATTTGGTGGCTAAACTTAAAGTGCGATCCTGATGAGGCGCAATCATTACGAGATATTTTCCCTGCCGTTATTCCTGGTTATCATATGAATAAACGCCTTTGGAATACCGTGATTTTAGATGGCTCAGTACCACAGGGTGAAATTGAGCGTATGATTGATAACTCGTTTAATTTGGTGGTCGACAACATGCCTGATAAAGATAAAAAGGCCATTGAAGCGTTACTGTAAATAAGCGTCCAGACGCAACTTTTACCAATTCGATTGATTAAGTATTATTGTTGATTATCGAACACAAAAAAGCCGCATAATTTGCGGCTTTTTTACGTTAACTTAAAACATTAATCTTTGTGTTCAGTCATCTCATTTGGAGTGTCAGTTGATTTATCATCACCTTGCGCTAACTCCACTTCAGCTTTATTAGCGGCTGTTGTGTAAAACTTATCGCCCTTGTCAGCCATTGTGAGTAAAGTATCACAAGGTGTAAAAATAGCGTTGCTGTTAGCCAGAGTAGACATATCAGAGCTTATTTTACCTGCGCCTAATTTATCCATATAGCTAAACGGGCCACCTAAGAACGGTGGGAAACCAATACCAAAAATAGCACCAATATCACCATCACGCGGGCTGGCAATAATACCGTCATCTAAACAGCGAACGGCCTCATTAAGCATTTGTGAGATACAACGCTTAGCAATTTCGTTTTTATTTAAACGTGGAGCTGGGGTTACACCTAGTAGCTCATAGACTGACTCATCAACCTTTTTGCCTTTCTTGTCGTATTCATAAAAACCACGACCCGTTTTACGGCCTAAGCGTTTTGAATCAATCATGCGCGAGAAAGCATCTGGGCCTTTAAAACGCTCACCGAGTTCTTTTTCAAGAATTGGCGCGATTTTAGAACCAATATCAATACCGACTTCATCAAGCAGTGCCAACGGCCCTACTGGAAAACCAAACTCAACTAAGGCTGCGTCAATTTTTTCAATTGGCTCACCGGCAAGCATTAAGTTTGCCGCCTCATTCAGGTATGGCGCTAAAATACGGTTAACGTAAAAACCGGCCATGTCTTTTACCACAATTGGCGTTTTACCTTGCTTACGCGCAAAGTTAACTACACGAGCAATCGTTTCTTTTGAGGTGCCTTCGTGAGGAATAATTTCTACCAGTGGCATTTTTTCTACTGGTGAGAAATAATGTAAACCAATTACATTTTCAGGACGCGCTGCTTTAGCTGCAATTTGCGAAATAGGTAATGACGAAGTATTACTTGCGAAAATAGTATTCGCTTGGCAATGCTGCTCTACATCAGCAACCATACCTTGCTTAAGCTCTAAATCTTCAAATACGGCTTCTATCACTAAATCTATGTGTTTAAAACCGCTGTAATCGGTAGTGCCGGTAATACGGTTCATCGTTAACTGCATATCGGCTTTAGACATAATACGGCGTTTAAGACGCTTATCTAAAATTTTGTATGTGTAGTTCATGGCATTACTTATGCCCTGCTCTGCCACATCTTTAATACGGACCGGCAATTTAGCTTTGACCGCACTCACATGGGCAATACCTGCGCCCATTAAGCCACCACCTAACACGGCAGTTTTACTAATCGCGGGAGCATCATCATTGCGCCATTCTTTTTTCATTTCAGTGGTTGCAAAGAAAATGCCGCGCAGTGCTTTAGACTCATCACTCATTACCAATGTGGCAAAACCTTCTGCTTCGGTTTTATACGCTTTCATTTCATCAAGCTCTACGCTTGCACGTACCGCTTTAATAATTGCAAGCGGCGCAGGGTAATGACCACCGGTTTTTTTAAGAACGTTTTCTTTAGCTTTTTTAAAGATAAAGTTACGACCAAATGGGTTTGACTCTAATAGCTGACTGATCTTATCAAGTTTAGGCTCTTTAGCTTGTGGCTTTTTCTTTGCCGCAAACTCTTTGGCCACTTTTAGCAGTACGCTTTGTGGTACACAATCATCCAATACACCGGCTTTTTTAGCTTGTTTAGGACGAATTTGTTTTCCGGTTAGCATCCACTCAAGGGCTTTTTGAATGCCCACGATTTTAGTTAAGCGCTGTGTACCACCACCGCCAGGTAATAAACCTAGTTGTACTTCTGGTAAACCAATTTTAGTTAAATCGCTATCTGTACCTACGCGGTAATCACAGGCTAAAGCAAATTCTAAACCGCCACCAAGCGCTGCGCCATGTATAGCACTAACTGTGGTGTACGGAAGCTTTTTCATATCAAAAAATGCTTGATGGCATAATTCGCTAATAGCTAATGCATCTTCACGCTTTTGCACGCTGTCTAGCATTTTAACATCGGCACCAGCAATAAAGTTATCGCTTTTACCACTAATAAATACCATACCTTTAACTGCGTGCTCTTTAGCTTGTGCTAATAATGCTTTTAAATCATCAGCAAAGCTATCTCGCAGGGTATTCATTTTCTCACCCGGCACATCAATGGTCACTACGGCTATTTTGTTATCATCAACCGTTAAATTAAATACTGAATCTGTCATTACGCACTCTCCAATACAAAGGCTGCACCTAAACCACCCGCAGCACAGGCAGTCGTTAACGCTAAACCACCGCCACGACGCTTAAGCTCGTATAAACTTTGTGTAATTAAACGCGCGCCGGTTGCCGCAAATGGATGACCATATGCAAGCGAGCCGCCGTTCACGTTAAACTTATCCATGTTAATTTCACCTATGGCTTTATTACGCCCTAAGTGCTCTTGTGCAAATTTATCTGAAGCAAACATTTTCATATTCGCTAAGGTTTGCGATGCAAACGCTTCGTGCATTTCAATTAGATCTAAATCGGCTAACGTAATACCTGCTCTATCAAGTGCGATAGGCGTTGAGTGAGCCGGCCCCATTAGCATGTCTTTTTCTACGCCAATGGCTGAAAACGCAAAACTGCGTACGTAGCCTAAAATTTCGTAACCCAATGCTTTTGCTTTGCTTTCGCTCATCATTAACACTGCGGCTGCGCCATCGGTTAATGGGGTTGCATTGGCTGCAGTGACTGAGCCGTGTTGACGGTCAAATACCGGCTTAAGCTTGGCATAACCTTCAACCGTTGAGTTTTTACGAATATTGTTATCTTCTTCAATAAAGCTTTTATAAGGCGGTAAATGAGCCGTCATTACTTCATCTTTAAGCTTGCCATCAGCCCAGGCTTGAGTTGCCAGTGAGTGAGAACGATGCGCTAAGGCATCTTGATCTTCACGGCTAATGTTGTGGGTTTTAGCCATTTGCTCGGCTGTTTGTCCCATTGATAAACCCGTTGAGTACTCAGCAACCGCTGGCGGCACTGGCAATAAATCTTTTAAACGTAGTTTTGAGAATATTTTTAAACGCTGACCAAGCGTACGTGCTTTGTTTAAATCAACTAAGCTACCCGCTAATTTTTTACTTACACCAATTGGCAATACAGATGATGAATCGGCACCACCGGCAATACCTACGCTTACAGAGCCTGCCATAATTGATTCGGCAACGTTTGCTATCGCTTGAAAACTCGTCGCACAAGCACGCGATACAGAGTACGCATCAACCGATACTGGCATCCCAGTACCCAATACAATTTCACGCGCAATATTTGGCGCTTCTGGCATTTGTACTACTTGCCCAAAAACCAATTGATCGATTTCTGACTTGTCGAAATTTAATCGCTCAAGCATTTCATTAACTACTAACTTACCCATATCCAACGCTGGTACATGGTGGAACGCAGTCGCTTGCTTAGCAAAAGGAGTACGTAAGCCGCTTACGATGGCAATACGGTCGCCTTTTGGTGTTTTAAGTATGTTTTGCTCAGACATTTATTATTCTCTCCCGCTGACAGGTCAGACCTGTATGTTTTCTCCGATTCTAAACAACCCGTGTGATAAAGCCAATAGATAAAGGTAAATTAATACAAAAGCGCCATTGTAAATCACTACATACATTGTATGAGGGTAATACAATAGGCTTTTTTAGCTGGTTTTACAAAGTTTTATGTTAGGCTAAAAAATCGTTAAAAAATAACGAACTATTTTTAAAAAATCAGTCTAACTCTTGAGTTATCCACTTATAAACCTTATAACTAGCTCAGTATTTGTTACCTAACCAATTTAGGTATTATTTAAGCTGACGAGGACAGTCCACTTATTATGGCAGCTAACGCATTTTCACAATTAAAAACGTATTTAGACACCCAAATTATTGGCCAGCCTGCGCTCACTCAAGCACTATTAATTGCTATTTTAGCCGATGGTCATTTATTAGTTGAAGGCCCACCGGGGCTTGCAAAAACACGCGCTGTTAATGCCTTAGCAAAAGGTATTGAAGGCTCGTTTCAGCGTGTTCAGTTTACCCCAGATTTATTACCAGCCGATGTGACCGGCACCGATATTTATCGCCAACAAACCAGTGAGTTTGTGTTTGAAAAAGGCCCTTTATTTCATAATCTCATTTTAGCGGACGAAATAAACCGAGCACCAGCAAAAGTACAATCGGCATTATTAGAAGCAATGGCCGAGCGCCAAGTCACGGTAGGCAAAAACACCTATCCACTCAGTGACCTGTTTTTAGTGATGGCAACACAAAATCCGCTTGAGCAAGAAGGTACTTACCCGCTACCAGAAGCGCAATTAGACCGTTTTTTAATGCACCTAAGTATTAATTACCCAGGTGCTGAGCATGAGCTTGATATTTTACGTTTGACCCGTGGTGAAGCACTTAATGATGAAGCCCCAGTGCTTGAGCAAATTTCACAACCCGATTTGTTTGCTGCGCGAAAAGCAATTTTAGGTCTGTATTTGGCCGAGCCATTAGAGCAGTACCTAGTGCAACTGATCATAGCCACTCGAGAAGGTGCAAACTTAGATGAACAACTTGGCCGCTGGATTGAATACGGCGCCAGCCCACGTGCCACGATTGCTTTGGATAAATGTGCCCGCGCTCATGCGTGGTTAAGTGGTCGTGATTTTGTATCACCTGACGATATACAAGCTGTGGTACATAATGTATTGCGCCATCGCATTATTCTAAGTTACGAAGCACAAGCCGATGGTATTACAAAAGATCAGGTTATTAGCCGTATTGTTGAACTAGTCGCAGTACCTTAAGTTATGCAAACACACGTTGATTCTCAGGCATGGCTTAAATTAAGCCATAGCCATGGTGTTAATTTATCGCTTAAAGAGCTGATGTATTATAAAGCAAAAGCGCAACTGCTTGAGCTGGCACCTAAAGTTAGAATAAAAAACACCTTGGCGGGGCAATACCTTGCGCCCCACAAAGGCCGGGGTATGGAATTTGCCGAAGTGCGTCATTATCAAAACGGTGACGATATACGCTCTATTGATTGGCGCGTTACCGCGCGCACAGGCGAAACCCACACTAAACTTTTTCAAGAGGAAAAAGAGCGCCCGGTATTTGTGTTTACTGACTTTTCAAACTCAATGCTATTTGGCTCGCAATTACTGTTAAAATCGGTGCAAGCAGCACATATTAGCGCCTTAGTTGCGTGGTCAGCGTGTCAGCGTAGCGACAGAATTGGCGGTATTGTGTTTAATCAGCACTCGCATTTAGAGCTAAAACCCAGCGCTCGTGAAAAAGCGGTATTAAAACTATGCCATAATTTATGCGATGCGCATCAGCTGGCTCTTGAGAACATTGATAAGCCGGCCGCGAATAATTTTAGCGATAACCTCAAACGTTTAAATCACTTAGCTAAGCCCGGTAGTTTGGTTTATATCGTGTCTGATTTTAACGCCTTGGATGACGCCAGCTTCAAGCAACTGGAACTTTTGGCGCGTCATTGCGAACTGATTGGGTGTCATATTAGCGACCCCTTTGAACATCAATTACCTGCTTTTAAACAAACGGTAACCGTCAGTGCTAATAATCAGCAATTTGCCCTGCCCTTAATGGACAAGAGCTTTAGACAACGATTTGCCAAAAATGCCGAGCACGCATTTAGCGCGCGCATTAATCGCTTAACAAAGTCTGGACTCACCCTATTATCATTTGATGCAGCCACTGCGCTGGAACTGCAATTAGTGAGAAAATAAATCATGCAAACCTCTCCACTTGATGGTCTACACGATATTATTGCTCCCACCCAAGTCGACTGGTGGCCACTCGCTCCTGCTTGGTGGGTTGTTATTGCAATTGCTGTGTGTTTATTGTGTAGCTTAATTGTCATTATTTATAAAAATTATCGCTTTAAAAAGCCAAAACGTGATGCCATTGCATTAGCTAATCAACAACAGTCAGCGCAGCAATTGCATGTCATTTTAAAGCGTTTAGTGATCACCTATTACGATCCGCGTTTGGCCGCGCAATCAACAACGCATTGGTGCAACACATTAAACCAACTTTCAGCTATTGGCTTTACAGAAGAAGAAATTTTAAGCCTATATAACGCTAATCAAACACAGGCAGCCCTCAGTGATAAATTTCGCCAAGCCATTAAACAATTTAAACTAAAGGAGCCGCTGCATGTTTGAATTTAGCTGGCCATGGCTGTTTTTATTACTGCCGCTGCCTTTAGTATTGTTACTATTAAAACCCGCCGCCAATGATGCCAACACGCGTCTGCGCATCCCAAGTTTTGCATCACATAATTTAAGCAATCAAAGCATAGAGCCAAGTGCGCGTAAATTGAATATTATCGAGTGGTTGCTGTGGTTATTATTAGTGACCGCATCAGCAAATCCAACGTGGTTAGATGAGCCCATATCGCTACCCAACGAAGGCCGCGATATAATGCTCGCTGTGGATTTATCAGGGTCAATGACCGAACAAGACATGGCTTACAATGGCCAATATGTTGACCGTTTAACCATGGTTAAAGCAGTGCTAAGTGACTTTATAGAGCAGCGCCAAGGCGACAGACTCGGCCTTATACTGTTTGGTGATACCGCTTTTTTACAAACCCCATTGACGCGTGATGTAAAAACCGTCAGCAAAATGCTCTCTGAGGCGCAAATTGGTTTAGTAGGACGCGCCACGGCGATTGGTGACGCTTTAGGCTTATCGGTAAAACGCTTTGCCAGTAAAAAAGAAAGTAACCGTATTGTGGTGTTGCTTACAGATGGACAAAACACCGCGGGAAATTTAAACCCAGAAGATGCGCTGTTACTTGCCCGTGAAGAAGGCATAAAAGTGTATACCATTGGAGTCGGTTCAGATAACCCGCGCGGCTTTAGTTTATTTAATATGGGCTCTGGGGGCAGTAACCTAGATGAGGGCTTATTGAAAAAAATTGCTGAGCAAACAGGCGGTCTGTATTTTAGAGCAAAAGATGTGGCTGGCCTGCAACAGATTTACGCTGAGCTTGATAAGCTTGAACCAATTAGTGCCGATGAGCAAACCTTTCGCCCACAAACAGCCTTGTTCTATTATCCGTTATTACTGGCCATTTTACTCATAAGTACAATGGCATTGATAAAAACGGTGCGCGCAATGAAGGAGCCAAACTAATGGATTTTGAATTTATTCGTCCTGCTATTTTATGGCTGTTACTCCCTGCCTCAGGGTTATTTTTTATCGCCTTACTAAAACATAAAAAAACCCAGTCAGCGCCACTTATTGCGCCGCACTTGGCATCATTTGTAATGAGTGAATCAAACAATAAAGCTCGCCAGCCGCTTTGGCTGGTTGCGTTATTTTGCAATTTAGCGATTATATTTAGTGCAGGGCCAAGCTTTGAAGAGAAACAAGTACCCGTGTTTCAAAGTAAAAGTGCCCGCGTTATTGTCATGGATATGTCCTACTCTATGTATAGCACCGACATTGCTCCCAATCGATTAATGCAATCACGTTTTAAAGCCCTCGATATGGTTGAGCTATTCAAAGAAGGCGATACCGCGTTAGTGGCTTACGCAGGCACTGCCTATACCATTTCACCACTGACCAACGACGCTAAGACTCTTGCCAACCTTATTCCTAGTTTAAGCCCTGAAATTATGCCAGATAAAGGCTCAAACGTACTCGCTGGCTTAGATATGGCACAAGAGCTACTAAGCCAAGCCGGCTACCTCGATGGCGATATTATTTTGATCACCGATGGTATTGAGCAACAACAGCAAAGCGATGTAAGCCGTTTTACCAACAGTAGTCAATATCGACTTAATATTTACGGCGTAGGCACCGCACAAGGAGCCCCTATAAAGTTACCTGAAGGCGGGTTTTTAAAAGATAATTATGGTCAAATTGTGGTGCCAACCCTCAATGCATCTTTACTTGAAGGACTTGCAAAAAATAGCGGTGGGCAGTTTGCCGATTATCAGCCAAGCAATAGCGATATTGCCGTTTTTTCACCGCAAGCAAACAGTGAAGTATTAAAAAGTGAAAAACCAAATTTAGCCTTATGGCGAATTGACGCCGGTATTTATGGTTTGCTTATTTTACTGCCTTTAGCTTTGTATTTATTTAGACGTTCTGCATTAGTTAGCGCAGTACTATTACTTAGCTTTTTACCTCAACAAAATGCGCATGCCGCAGAGCTGCCAACCCTGTTTAAAAATACGGATCAACGGGCATTAGAGGCATACAACAACAAAGAGTATCAACAAGCAGCTCAGGCTCGCTCAAGCGCCCTCAAAGGGGCTGCACTGTATCAGCAAGGGCAATTTGATGCTGCCTTGAATGAGTTTAGCCAAGATAAGTCAGCAACCGGTTATTATAACTATGGCAACGCCTTGGCTAAAGCAGGACAATTAGAGGCTGCCATTGACGCGTATAAACAAGCGCAAGTAAAGCAAGATAACTTTAGTGAAGCCGCTGAGAATCAAGCGCTTGTTGAGCAGTTACTGAATCAACAGCAAGACCAAGAAAATCAGCAAGGCAATGATTCGCAAAATCAAGATGAGCAAAGTCAAGATGATGCAGATAAATCAAAACAAGATCAGCAAAAAAATGGCGAGAAAAACAACGCAGATAAAAGCGAAGAGGACAGCCAAAATAGTGAGCAACAGCAATCAGATCAGTCCTCGGAACAATCAAAAGATGAACAACGCCAATCTGGTGAGCAATCAGACAAACAGAATGAGCCTGATATGCAAGCTCAGTCACAAAGCCAACAAAATGAAAATAAAGACGAAAATAAACCGCAGCAAGATGAGCCGCAAAATCAACCTAATGAAATGAGTGAGCAACCGCCCTCTGATGAGCAAAAACAGCAGGCACAGCAACAAGCCATGCAAGCACAAGCCGCTGAGCTCACTAATGAAGAAAAAGAAAAAGCACAGCAACTAAATCAGTTATTAAGAAAAGTGCCCGACGATCCCGCTATTTTATTAAGAAACAAAATGCAATTAGAAGCCCAAAAAAGACAATATCAACGCCGTCCAACAGGAGTAGAAAAATCATGGTAATGCGATTATTTTGCTGTTTATTGCTATTAACTGCCATGCCATTAATGGCCGCCACCACTTTGGAGGCAAGCGTTGATAAAAACCCAGTATTAGCGGGTGAATTTTTTATGCTTAATATTAGCATTGATGATTCAATAAAAGGGCAACAACCCGACACCTCAGCATTATTAAAAGATTTTGTAGTCGGCCCTATGAGCTTAAGTAGCCGCACTAACATTATTAATGGCAGTATAAAAAAACAAACCTCTTGGTCTGTTAAACTAATGACCCGCAATGCGGGTGAATACACCATTCCCAGTTTTAGTGTTGCAGGGCTAAACTCGCAACCAATTAGTTTATCGGTTAAAGAGCGCAGCAGCGACGCAGATAAAAATAACGATATATTTTTAAAAACCTCGCTCTCAAACAACAGCTTATTTGTACAAGAGGCTGGCGTTTACACCATTAAGCTTTACTTAGCCAAAGAGCTTCTTGATGGCAGCTTAAGTGCGCCAAGTATGGAAGATGCCCAACTTACCCAACTCGGTAAACAAAGCGAAGATTATGAACTGGTTAACGGTAAACGTTATTTAGTGATCACCCGTAATTATTTAATTCAGCCCCAAAAAAGTGGCGCCTACACTATTGCAGCTCCCGTTTTTCAGGGGCGTATTCAGCAAAACTATCGCCAATTGGAAGTGTCAGCGCTTGGCGATGAGCAGCAAATTGAAATTAAACCTATCCCTGAAAACTATCAAGGAGACTGGTTACCCAGTGAACTGGTGAGCTTAACCGAGCAATGGCAGCCAGAGGATAATACCGTTGAAGCCGGTACGCCGATAACTCGTACAATTATGCTCACCGCGCTAGGGGTGACTAAAGAGCAGTTACCCGAAATTGATATGCCTACTATTAATGGTATTCGCAGCTACCCTGATGAAAAAGAAACCAATAATGCGGTACGTGATGGTCGAGTGGTATCACAGCAAAGCGCCTCATTTGCGCTATTGCCACAAACACCTGGCACTTACACATTGCCTGAAATTAGCTTGCCTTGGTATAACACCAAAATAAATCGAATTAGTTATGCGACCTTACCTGAGCGTACTATTACAGTAACACCCAGTACAACAGCGCCAGTGCAAACGCTTAATCCGCCAGCTGAAAACAACCTAAATAACACTATGGCAGAGTCAACGGAGCAAGCAGTTACAGTGCAACAGCAAACTGTCACACCACTGTGGCTAATTATTGTGGCCTCGCTTGGTTATGTTTTATGGATTGCGACGGTGATTTTTTACTTTATTAAACGCCCAGCTAAAGAAGTGCAACAAGCGGCTCAAACAACTAATAAAACAAATCAACAACCATCTTTAAAAGCCCTGCTGGTATTAGCTAAAAGCCATGACGAAAAAGCATTTTACGATGCGCTTAATCAGTATGCGCTAACCCTTACAGGTAAAAAGGTAGGGGCGCTATCCCATTTATGCGCTATGATAAACAACTCAGAGTTCACCGCGCAGGTAAACAATTTACAAGCACAGTTGTACAGTAATCAAACGGCTAGCGCCAACTTAGACGCTATAGTTAGCATGTTAAAGGCACATCAATCGCAAACAGCTAAGCCTTCATCACCTGCGTTAAAAGAGCTGTATTCTTGATCTCAATTGTATTTTGCTTTTTTGACCTATAATAATTTTAACTAAAAAGTGCTTATGTTTGGAAATAAAAAATCGAATGATCGGGTCTTACTAAATATGGCTGAAAAACAACAACGCTACGAAGCCCTGGTTCACGTTTATCATAAGGAACTCTATCGCTTCGCTTACTGGTTATGTAACGATCCGAATATTGCAGATGACTTAGTGCAAGAAACCTTTTTACGTGCTTGGCGCTCGCTTGACTCGTTACTCGATCAAAAAGCAGCTAAGCCATGGTTGCTAACAATTTTAAGACGCGAAAATGCAAGGCGCTTTGAGCGCAAGCAATTTGATTACAGTGATGTAGATAACGACACGCTAGTGGATCAAACCAGTCATTCTTTAGATGATGAAATGGAGCAAACCGTTATTCAACGGCAAATTTCGTTGTTGGCCGATGAATACAAAGAGCCGCTACTATTACAAGTGGTTATGGGCTGCTCTGGGGATGAAATTGCAGACATACTCGATTTAAACAAAAATACGGTTATGACACGTTTATTTCGAGCAAAAAATCAACTTAAAGAGGCACTAAGCCGTGATGATGAACAACTTAAAGGGGCATCAAAATAATGGATGAACTTGAGTTTCGTCGCCGCACGATTGCACAGCCAAACGAGCTAGACAAAGAACTACTGGAATTTGCAAACAGCAGTCCCGATAGACAACAATTTTTAAATGAAAACAAAACATTTGATAAGCAACTCAATGATGCGCTTGATATTCCTGTGCCTGACAACCTTGCTGAACGGATTATTTTAAACACCTCGTTAAAAGAAAAAGCCAGAAAAGATGAGCTTGAACAAAAAAACAACGTTATTGATTCACGCTCACGCTTTAAGTTTGACCGTGTATATTTGGCGTTCGCTGCTTCATTTGTGATTGCGGTAAGTGCGTTTATGTTTAGCTCAGAGCAAAATTTGAATCATGCGGCTGGCGAGCATGCATTGGCGCATGTTTATCATGAACTTAACGCGTTAAATAAAACTCAACCTATCAGCTTACAAACAGTCAATGAAAAGCTGGCTTTACTTGGCGGTCAACTTAATGATTTACCTGGGAAAGTTACTTATGTTAACTTTTGCGATTTTCAAGGCGAGAAAGGCATCCATTTAGTGTTTGAATCGGACTTTGGCCCTATGACCGTGTTTATTGTCCCTAGTGATAACAAAGTCTTTGAAATTGGCTCGGGTGACTTTAGTGACTCTCGCTACGTAGGCCATATAAGCCGAGGAAAACAAGCTGATACTGTACTAATAGCAAGCCTAGGCTCACCGGTTGATATGTATAATGAACGTATTGCAGGCGCTATTCGCTGGCTGTAATACCAATTTGTATAAATATTTGAACAATTTAACGAGTTAAACTCCCTTATATCTAAGCAGATTGATATAAGGGGATGGGTATTACAAACAATAAAAAAACCGCAACGAGTGTGCGGTTTTTTTATTGCTAATAAGCTAAAACTTATTATTGGTTACTTACATACATCAGCAACAGCGTTAGCAAAGTAATCGATGTTTGCTTGACTAATTCCCGCTACGTTTACACGGCTAGAGCCCACAATATAAATACCGTAGTCTTTTTGTAGACGCTCGATTTGCTCTTTATTAATACCTAAGAAAGAGAACATACCGTGTTGGCGGTCTATAAATGAGAAGTCTTGAGCAATGTCTTTGGCTGCAAGGCTGTCTTTAATTAAACTACGTAAACCATTAATACGGTTACGCATTTCATCAAGTTCACTGTGCCATAACTGCGTTAACTCTGTGCTGCTTAAAATGGTGTTTACAATGTCTGCACCGTGCGCTGGCGGCATAGAATAAATGCTACGTACCACACTTAATAATACCGAGTTTGAAATATCAGCGGTTGCACTGTCTTTTGCAATAATTGAACACGCACCAATACGCTCACGGTATAAGCCAAAGTTTTTAGAACATGATGAACAAATGATCAACTCTTCAACCGCATTGGCTAAAATACGTAAACCATTCGCATCTTCTTCTAAAGAAGAACCAAAACCTTGGTATGCAATATCAATTAATGGCGTAAAGCCCACATCTTTTGCAAGTTCAGCAATAGTATTCCATTGTGTTTCGTTTAAATCCATACCACTTGGGTTGTGACAACATGCATGTAATAACACAACATCGCCCTTAGGCACCTGTGTTAATGTTTCAACCATTTCATCAAACAATAAATCTTTGTTTTCGTAGTCGTAGTATGGGTATTCTTTAACAGTTAAGCCTGCAGCTTCAAATAAGCTAATGTGGTTAGCCCACGTTGGGTTGGTAACCCATACAGTAGCGCCTGGGTTACAACGTACAATAAATTCTGCTGCAACACGAAGTGCGCCTGTACCACCAGGTGCTTGTGCTGTGCGTACGCGATTAGCTAATAATGCCGGGTGCTCACCAAGAAGAAGATTTTCCATTTGTTGACAGTAATCTAAGTTACCAGCAAGACCAATGTAAGATTTGCTCATTTCATTTTCTAAACGAAACGCTTCTGCTTTTTTTACTGACTTTAATACCGGGGTATTCCCCTGCTCGTCTTTATATACACCAACCCCTAAGTCAATCTTATTAGGGTTAGTATCTTGCTTATAGGCCGCCATAAGGCCAAGAATAGGGTCTGTTGGTAATGGTTTTAATACTGAGAACATTGACTATCTCTTCGTTATTTAGGGGTTAGCTGTTGCGCTAAGCTTAACATAAAAACTCACTCGATTGACCAGTGTTATTTACACTAAAAAGTGAGGAATTTTAATACAGCATGCAATTAATAACGCGAGTGTCGCATTATCAAAAAAATCCGTGCTAAAGGCTTCGCCATCGACAATGCCAATGCACTGCTTTTGCGCATTAAATAGTGGTAAACAGGCCTCTGCTTTTACTTTCGGATCGCAGGTGTAATACTCACCACCCGCGGCTAAATATTGCTCAACATTATTAATGACACGTCCTTTACCACTGAGTGCCACTTGCACATTATTACTGCCGGTTGCAAATTCAGCGGTGAGCGGAAATAAAGGGCGACTCGGTGCACCAAAATAAGCGAGCTTTAATAACTGCTCGCCTTCAAGGGTGGCCGTATTTTGATAGATGCCATACCAATCTAACTGGGTGTTTTCGATTACATAGTCAACAATCAACTGAAGTTGCGCTAACTTTGCCGTTGTTTGCGTATTTTGGCTAACGTAATCGTTTAAATTAAACGGCTCATCTTGCAAGTAGCCGAATAAACTACATGCGCCACCTTCACCGAGTTCTGGAATTTGATACTGCCAACGCACGGCCGGTGCAGCATTGCTATTTAAGTACTGCTCAAGCTTTTCTAGCTCAGCATTAATTAACTGTTGCTCTACATTAAGCTGAGCTTGCTCTAAATAAGAATTTATCATTTGGCCATCCATACATCTATAATGCCGAAATAGTAGCATGGATATTTTTATAGCGCTAGCCAATTTAAAGCGCTTTTTAAAATCCTTAAGCACTTTTATTCATAAGCACTATTGCGGTACTTAAACAGAGGATGTTTATCTTTGCGGGATTAAAAGGTGTTTAGCTTAGGCGCAAAAATTACGCCTTTGCGTCACAAATTTGTTATTATTTAGCCCAATATTAGATTCAATCTTAGATAGGTTAATTATGAGTGATAATCACTTAGTGTATTCAACAGCAACAGGGCGAATTGACCAGCCAAAGCCAGAAAAAGAACTGGATGTAAAACTATTTAAAGACGGGTCTATTCGCATAGAGCGTCAAACCAAAGGTCGAAAAGGTAAAGGCGTAATGCTAGTTGTAGGATTAGATCCCCAACAGCACGATTTAAAAAAGTTAGCAAAAACAATAAAAAGTAAGATGGGCCAAGGTGGCGCAGTAAAAGAAGGAGTTATTGAAGTACAAGGTGATGATCGCGATAAGTTAAAGGCGATTTTAGAAGGATTAAAGTTTAAGGTAAAAATTGCGGGTGGTTAACCCGCAATTTTTGTTCTATTCAGGGACTTTTAACGCAGCTAATTGATCAAACAACACAGGGATATCGGCTTCGGCTACGGGCTTACTAAAGTAATAGCCTTGCACAATAAAACAATTATTGTTTTGTAAAAATTCAACTTGCTCTATTGTTTCAACCCCTTCAGCAACCACATCAAGCTTGAGCTTTTGTGCCATCGCAATAATCGCAGCGGTGATCTCCATATCATTATCATCTTCAGGGATATCTTTAACAAACGAGCGGTCAATTTTAAGAATATCAACAGGAAAACGTTTAAGGTAACTCAACGAAGAATAGCCCGTACCAAAATCGTCAATAGAAATTGAAATACCCAGCTTTTTCAATTGATGTAGCTGATCAATAGCCGCCTCAACATTACCCATTAGCATGCTCTCAGTCAGTTCAAGGTGCAGACTTTTAGCATTAATTTGCGTCTCTATGATTATTTTTTTCAGCATAGGTACTAAGCTTGCGTCTTTAAACTGCCTTGCTGACAGGTTTATCGACATGTTGCTCGCTCTACCTTGTTGCTCTAGTCGTTTAGTAAACTCACACGCTTGTTGTAATACCCACTTACCAAGTTCCACAATTAAACCCGTTGCCTCAGCAATAGGAATAAATTTAGTAGGTGGAATGAATCCCTGCGTAGGATGGAACCAGCGAAGCAATGCTTCATATCCCACTACACTATTATCGCGACAATCAACTTGTGGCTGATAATGCAGTGTGAGTTGCTTTTCTTTAATTGCATGGCGCAACTCATTTTCAAGGAATAATCGCTCATTGGCGGCTGCATTTAGATCTTGGCTATAAAAGTGGAACGTATTACGCCCTTTCGCTTTTGCTTCATACATGGCTAAATCAGCATGTTTTAATAACTGATCTTCTTCTAAGCTATCAAATGGCGCCAAGGTAATACCAATACTGGCACTAACAATCACTTCGTTACTACCTAATTTTATTGGCTGATTTAACGTTTTTTGAATGGTGTCAGCGACTTCCGATGCTTCTTTTTGATGCTCAATACCACTGAGTAATACCGCAAACTCATCACCGCCTAAACGGGCTATAGTATCTTCTGCTCGTAAGCGCTGCTTTAAGCGTGTTGCCACTTCAACCAATAGTTGATCGCCTGCATCATGACCTAAAGTATCGTTAATACGCTTAAATTCATCCAGATCAAAATAAAATAAAGCAAACGAGTAACGCCCTCTTTCAGCAAGCGCCATCGACTTTCTAAGCTGCATTCTAAAGAATGTACGATTAGCAAGCCCGGTTAATGTGTCGAAGTAAGCGAGCTGTTCCATTTTGCGTTGGCTTTCTTTTACAAATGAAATATCTTGCGCTGAAGCAACGTAACTGGTGATTTTTCCACCATCTTCACGAATAGGTGACACACTCAGCGATACCCATATGGGTGGCTTGTTTTGCGCTTCAATAAGGGTATCCCCTCGCCAGTAATTACGGTTGCGCAAATCAATGTCAATGTCCTCTACCAGCATGGTCATTTCATTAGCAATAATAGTCAGAAGTGGCTGGCGCAAGAAATCACTTTCTGCAAAGTCGGTCATTTCCAGCATTTTTGGATTAACATATTCAATCACAAAGTTTTCATCAGTGATCACCACACCCGTGCCCGAGAAGGCAACCGCTTTAGACAAGCGATTTGCAGCCTTTTCTGCAATTTCTTTTTCTATTATGCGCTGGTTTAAGCCATCGATGAGTTTGCGGATTTCAATGGTCATATCTTTGAATGAACCATTAAGCGTGCCAATTTCATCTTTATTTTCTTTTGGAAAATCAATTTCTAACTGGCCTTTACCAAAGTTAGTAACCGCATAAACCAATGAATGCAGGCGTCTTAAAACTAGTTGATAAAGTGCTTGGTGTAATAACAAAGCAACTAAAATGGCATACAGAATAAACAAGCCAAAAAACTTCAGTTTTAAGTCTTTCAGTGCCGATAGTGTAGAAGAGCGCTTTTTATATACGCCCACGTACCAATTTACACCTTCAACTTTATGGATATTTATAATGTAGTCTTCATCATTTAATGAAAACGAGTCGGCATATTCCGGCAATTGTATTTGCCCTGCATTATCAATAACTCGCTTTAGCTCAGGAGAAATAAAATCGCCAGGTAGCAACTTTTTTCCCGCCTCTCCGTATTGGGTATAACTATCGGCTCCTAAATTAGGGTGCGCCAATAGCTGCCCTTGCTTGTCGAACACCACTAAATGTTTTTCTTTTCCGCCGACGGGCAATTGCGATATGAGAGAGTCGAGAGAAATATCACTACCCGTAACGCCTAAAAACTCATCATTTTTATAAATAGGTACAATTAAACTAACGACCCACTTATTCCAAACGCCATCGTAATACACTCGTGACCACAGCGGCTCGCGTTGTGGGTTTGTTAACGATTTTGCGTAATTAAAACTTTTGCTTTGATTAAAGGTGTAATCTCCGGGGACATTAAGTGCCCAATTTGGTGGCGCAACACGGATAAAATTATCTTTGGTGATCAGGTAAAAATTATAAAAATCTTGAATTAACGTGGGGGAAATCACTTTCCAAAGCGATTCAGAATCTGCAATTAACTGTTTATAAAAAGGAGAATAAGCATTTTCGGGAATGAACGCCGCAGATAAGCCATCGGCAGATGCGCTGCGCACTGAACCATCATTGGTGACTTGCATAGTCGGGGCATTGTTATTCTTAAATGATAATTGCCCCTCAAATAACTGCTCGCTAACAACAATATTAGCTTGCTCAGCTATTTTAACTTTGGTCGCTATCAAATTATTAAACTGGTTTATTAATAATTCATTTGATTGCTTTAATACCTCATGCTCTTCAAATACAAGCTGTTTCTCTTCTGATTTGAGCATTAAAGCAGCCGCACAAATACCTGCAACTAAACAAATGCCAGAGATCAACAGTGATAACTTGACACTGAGTGAGTTTATTCCAAATCGAGATGGAGGGCGTCGATACACAAAAGGCCAACCTTATTTATAATTATTATTTTTGCGAGTAGTAGAAATATACCAGATCTCAAATCAGAATTATAAATTATTTGTAAA